>JAJZQA010000016.1 GCA_021810985.1 Deltaproteobacteria bacterium | reverse complement strand
GATCCCTGGTAGCGAAGTTCCGCAGGGACAGCAACGTGGGATCTTTCGCCACCAGCGCTTCCACGGCAGCGGAGAGAGACAGGGAAAGACCGCGAAGATTCTCTACCGCAACAGGAAGAGCCTGCCGGTATTGGACTTCGGCAAACCAGACAAGGAGAAGGGAAAGGAAAATTCCTGCTCCAAGCAGCCAGGATGCCTGAACGCCATTTTTTCGCAGTGGGTCTTTCATAGATTTTCCCGGTGGGATAACCAGGAGCCTGTCGGATTTACCCTAAGTCAGACAGGCTCCTAGCGGTTGTGAGGAACCTCATCAGATGAAGTACGCACATCGACCACAAACCTGCCAAGTGACTGTGAAAGCCGGTCAAGCACCTCCGCCCATTCCTGAAGGTGGCCCTCGCCGGCGGGCGTCAGTTCGTACATTCTGCGCGCCGGCCCCGCCCCGCTGACATCCCAATCGGAAACGACATAACCGTTTTCCTCCAGGCGGCGGAGGGTCCGGTAGAGGGCTCCCGGCTCGACGAGAGAATCGCTCAGGGCATAGTCGTTCAGAGCCCCGGCCAGGTCGTAGCCGTGGGTTTTACCCTTGGTCTTGAGCAGCAGCAGCGCAACCGGCTCGACAAAGCGGTAGAGATTGCCCATTCCGCAGGCACTCGGAACATTTTCAGCGTGACGCCGGCATTTTCCTCGCGGCATAAAAACTCCTCACGGATAGTTCGGAAAATCCCGAGAGCGGGATTGATGAAGTAATCGGCAGGTGAACTGTTCGGGACTACAAATTCAGCAGATGTATGATGCTCACGGTTATTTTCGTGCCGTGATCAGAAAAACACTGTAGGTCCTGACAATACCCTGGACATCCGGTTTTTCCAGCATCGCGGCAGTTACCGCCCGCGTGTCCGCAAATCCGGCCTCAACCAGCATACCACGCATCCGTTCACGGTCAAAACCGGCATGTGCCGCGCTAAGGCCGTGGCCATGAAAACTGCCATCCTCGCTATCGAGATCGGCCAGCGCCAGCACCCCGCCGGGACGGAGGACGCGCCGGAATTCCCGCAGCAGCTTTTCCAGGTCCTCGATATGATGGAGCGTCATGCTGCTGATCACAAGATCGAAGCGCTCCGCGGGCAATGATTCCCGCTCCGTTCCAAGGTGCAGTGTCTGCACATTGGTCAAACGCTGGGCCGCGACCTTCGCGCGCAGGATCTCGAGCATGCCGTCCGAGGTGTCGGCACCGGTGATGCTCTTCACCAGCGGCTGGAGAAAAAGGGAGACGAGCCCGGTACCGCAGCCGTAATCCAGCACATCCATATCAGCACGGAGAGAGACTTCGCGTTTCACGGCTTCGGACACTTCTGCGGCCAGGCGCACCCGGCGCGGCTCCTCGTCCCAGGAAGTTGCTGCTTCATTGAAATTACTCGGTTTCTGCTCTTTGCTTTCAGAATCACTCATCCACGCCTCCTGAAACTGACAATTGACGACAACGCTTCCCGCCGGTATAGTTCTGTATAATATGAGAAAGCATCAAGAGATTGCCAGAAAATTATTTTTCACCGCACTGCGGGCCGTGGACCCCTTCGAATCGGTCAAGGACAGCTGCACAACCATTCGAAGCGCGTACCATGAGGGCGGCTTCAGCCACTTGCTGGCCATCGGTTTCGGCAAGGCCGCGGCTGCCATGGCCCTGTCCCTTGAACAGGAACTGGGCGATATCCTGGAAAGCGGCGTAGTTGTCACCAAATATGGCCACACGCTCGCGCGCAAACCGGCAAAAATCAGGATCTTCGAAGCCGGGCACCCGGTTCCGGACGAATCCGGCCTGCGCGGCACCGAAGAGATCATGGAACTGGCCGCCGCCACCGACGAAAAGACACTGGTGGTAACCCTGGTCTCCGGCGGCGGCTCCGCCCTGCTGGTGGCCCCGGTAAAGCGAGTTCCGCTGGCCGCGAAACAGAAAACCACCGAATTGCTCCTGCGCTGCGGCGCCGATATCCACGAACTGAACATGGTCCGCAAACACCTGTCCCGGGTAAAGGGGGGACGCCTGGCCAGCCTCCTCAGTCCGGCCCGCACCATCTCACTGATCCTTTCCGATGTGATCGGCGACGACCTGGACGTCATCGCGTCAGGGCCGACTGCTCCCGACCCGACGACCTATCAAGACGCTCTGGATGTTCTGAACCGATACGAACTTCTGGACCGGGTTCCCGCGGAAGTGGCTGCCCATCTTGCCGTGGGAGTGCGGGGCGATATCCCGGAGACCCCGAAAGCTGGAGACCCCATCTTCCAGCGGGTGGAAAATCACGTCATCGGCAGCAATCAGGTGGCACTGGAAGCGATGCTCACAACGGCACGCAAGCTGGGACTGTCGGCCGAAATTATCTCCAACCGGATCTCCGGAGATGCCGGCGGCGTGGCTGAAATGCTCTTCCGGACCGCCATGCTGCGCAAGGAATCCTTAGAGGGGAAACCTCTCTGCCTCCTCTCCGGCGGAGAAACTGTCGTGCAGGTCACGGGAATCGGCAAAGGCGGAAGAAACATGGAACTTGCCCTGCACTTTGCCCTGGATATTGCCGGAATCGACGGCATAACCCTCCTTTCCGCAGGCACCGACGGCACCGACGGCCCTACCGATGCGGCCGGAGCACTGGTGGACGGTGAGACGATTTCTCTGGCTGATAAAGACCGCGCGTTCCGCTTCCTTGAAAACAATGATTCCTATACCTTTTTCCGGGAAAACGGTGGCCTCTTCATTACCGGGCCCACCGGAACCAACGTCATGGACCTCCAGATTCTGCTGATCGGCGAAGCATAAGCGAGTTTCCGCGGAAGCCTTTTCGACAGTACTTTACCGAGCGTACCACACATCATTACATCTATAGAGACAGGAGCATCCTTAGATATGAAAAGTTTCACCCTTGATCCACGTCTGGCCAACGACTGCCTCGTGCTGGGCGAAATGCGCCTCAGCCTCCTGCTCCTGCTGAAAAATTCGCTGGTGCCCTGGTTCATCCTAGTCCCGCGCCGGCACCAGACGGAAATCTTCGAACTCGGCCGGGAAGACCAGGAAGCGCTGCTGGAGGAAATCAACCTCATCTCCGGTTTCGTCAAGGGACTTTCCGGGGTTGAAAAGCTGAACGTGGCGGCTATCGGCAATGTCGTCAAACAACTCCACGTGCATGTGATCGGCAGAAACTCAGAGGATTTCTGCTGGCCGAATGTGGTCTGGGGCCGCCCGAAAAAAACACCCTACACGGTTGAAGAGATTAGGGCAATCAGGGAGTCACTGGTTACGAAGCTGCCGGAAGGTTCACTCCAGCTGACCTAAACCCCAGCCAACCCAAGGAGCATGCCATGAAATCACCTCGCAAGATCCTGTCACTGGCCGCGATTATCCTGATACTGGTACTTATCCAGCTCGCGCCTGCCGAACGTACGAATCCCCCGGTCGAAAAGGAGATAACCGTTCCCGGCAACGTGATGGGCATCCTGCGTAAGGCCTGCTACGATTGCCATTCAAACCGGACAAATTGGCCATGGTACAGCAGTATCGCACCTGCTTCATGGCTTCTGGTCAGTGATGTCAAAGAAGGCCGCGAAGAACTGAATTTCACCACCTGGAACCGCTATTCAACCAAAAAGCTGGCAGCACTACCCAAGAAAATCTGGGAAGAGGTTCAAGAAGGCGAAATGCCGCCCCTTCCCTATCGTCTCATGCATCCGGAAGCCCGGCTCTCGGACGAGGAAAAAGAGCTGCTTCGCGTTTGGTCAACCGCCCCGTAATACCAATCCCAGATCAAGGATGATCTCAAGGCGGCGAGGATTGAGGCTGCGAGGCGTACTGAAGAGTACGTTGAGTAGCCGAAGACGAGCCAACGCAGAGAGGGCCTTGATATGGAATTGGAACATATTGACTTCAACATTTCCGCAGAGTTATTATTATAAGTGGGTAGAATTCCGGAACTTTCCACGCTTACCCGAACTCATTGGAAAGGAGGATACCGCTATGGCAGACAAAAAAAGTAACGAGCCGGCAATAAAAGAACCCATGGAAGTTATGAAGCCGCAGAAGGGACTCGTCTCTCCCTTCGAGGAAATGGAGCGCTGGTTCGAGGAAGCCTTCCGCCGCCCCTTCTATGCGCCATCATGGATGCCGAAATTCAAACTGCCCGAGTTCGGCCTGAGCTATCCGACCGTGGATATTTATGAGGATGGAAATGATGTGATCGTGAAAGCGGAACTTCCCGGAATGAAAAAAGAAGACATCGATGTTTCTATCTCCGACGACGTGATCACGATCTCCGGCGAGAAGAAGAGCGAAGAGAAGGTGGAAAAAAAAGATTATTACCGCCTGGAACGCTCCTATGGTTCGTTCACCAGAACGCTCCGTCTTCCCGCGGAAACGCAGACGGACAAAGCCAAAGCCAGTTTCACGGATGGGGTACTGGAAGTGAGGATGCCGAAAACCGAGGCGGCACGGCAGAAAACCAAAAAAATCATCGTCGAGTAGTCTCCGTAACGCAAGGGGGCCGGAGCAATCCGGCCCTTCGTGCCTGAAAGACAGCGCACTCCCTCGCAGGGTAAATTTAGGCCCCCCTTTACAAATGAGTCAATTTATCCTCTTCCTCTTCCCTTTCTGCTCCTTTCAATTTTCTCTCGAGGTAATCACGAGCCACATCCCTTCCCCCCAGGCCGAAGGCCAGGGCAAAGGCCAGCACCACGCCGCTGAAAACGATGGTGAAGGCAATGATGACCGTTTCGCTGCCGATACCTAGATGCTCCAGGGCCATGGTAAAGCTCATGATCAGAATGACATAGCGGACAAAACGACCCACCAGGCCGGAGAGCCGCACCCCGGCATTCACCGAGGCGATCAGGGCTGCGCGCGAGAGGAAATTACTGAGCAGATAACCGACAAAGAGAATGATCAGTGCCACGAAAACATTCGGCAGATAGAGGAAGAACCTCTCTAGCAGCCGCTCGACCGCCGGGACACTGATCGTCTGCACGGCAATCACGGCAAACACCGCCACGGTAATACCGCCGGCCAATTTTGCCAACAACAGGGAAAGCGGCTCCCTGATGCCGCTTTTACAGAGCATCTGGCTCATCCCGGTACGCTCGCAGAGACCGTCAATACCAACAGCCCGGAACAGCCGGACAACGGCCATTTTCAAGAGCGCGCCAAGCAGCAGACCCACCAGCAGGATGACCAGCGCCGTCAGAAAATTCGGCAGGAAGAGCAGCAGATTATCCAGAAAACGGTTAAAGGGATCAATAAAGAGTCTTTGTAGAAATTCCACGACAACCTCCTTGCGCTACCGCCATTTTTCCAGGAGCAACGGTTTCTGTTTTTCAAATTCGCGACAGAGGCCGGCCAGCCGTTCTTCCACCTCAGTGGAAGTACTGTCGCGCATCTCCATGACAAAGGACGCCACCTTGCCGATGTACAGGGGGGTGAGCGATTTCAGCAGGTGTT
Source organism: Deltaproteobacteria bacterium (assembly GCA_021810985.1). Lineage (GTDB taxonomy): Bacteria > Desulfobacterota > Desulfuromonadia > Geobacterales > Geobacteraceae > RPRC01. The sequence goes on along the minus strand of JAJZQA010000016.1, from coordinate 10,337 downwards.
CCTTGGCCAGGAGCCGGTCATGCTGCGCCAGGGCAAAATGGTAGATGATCGTTACCCATTCTTCGTCCGGAAAGCGAAAGTCATCCCCTTTCCGCCGGGCTGCCCGGCAGAGAAAATCGATGGTTTCCGGCGGGAGAAAAATCCGCCAGATATCCAGCAACTCCTGGACCCCGAGGGAAAACCGTTCCATCATCCGCTCGAGATTAACGGAAACCGGTTCAAGTCCAACCGCGTACTCGAAACCGAAAATCGGCACCTTGGTTGCCCCCTCTATTTTCGACCAGGTGTCGTAGTACCGTTCCATCATGTCAAACGCTGCACTGACCACCTGGTAGAGCATTGCGGAGAGGTCAGCACCGGGATCCTTGGCATCGTGAATCTTTGCCCCGAGGAAAGACTGGCAGACCCGGAAATTCCCGGCAAGGGCGGTGGTGGTCATCCAGATATCGATACCGAAGCGGGCCACATCGCTTTCCCAGACATCCTGGCTCAGATAGTGACCGGCGAGCCGGCCCGAAAAACCGAAATCACCGCCGATCGGCTGGCGTACGCTCCGGCCGTAAAGTGCCCTCGTCAGAGGGTAGATGATGCTATTGGTAATGGTACCGTCGAACTTGTGGCGTTGATAGAGCGGCGCGACATAGTCGAAACCACCCTCGTAGACCGGTTTGATGAGAAGCTCGATCCATTCCGGGGTGATGCTGCGCAGATCGGAGTCGACTACGGCGCAGGCCTTGACCTGGAGCGCTTCGGCAATCTCGAAAATCGTCCGGAACGCGCTCCCCTTTCCGGGAATGCCGCTATACAGGGTTGCGGTCTTGAAGAAGGACGGCACGCGCTGGGCAACCAGAATCTGCTGAAAATCGTCAATCGCGGAATTTTCCACCACGTCGCGGGTCCCATCAGTGGAACCGCCATCCGAGTTGACCAGCACCGCCTTGCAGTCGGGAAAATATTTGGCCAGCCCCGCCTGAACGGCCCGCACCACATGACCGATCGTACCGGCATTATTGAAACTGGGTATACCCACCAGGAGATCGGCGCTTCCCACCAGTTCCAGCCAGTCCTGAACCTCTTTTCGTACGATGATTTCTTCTTCCATAGGCACTTTCCTAAGTTCAGTCGTTATCAGCAGCAACCGCATCTTTAATGGCATCAAGGATATCCGGAAGGGCCGAGGTAACCCGGTCCCAGCTGGAGATGAGCGGCACCCCCAGGGGATCCTGCGTGATTTTCGCCGCGGCTTTCCTGATTCCGTCGGTGAAGGTCTCTACTGCCAGGCTCTCCGCATGCCGGTCAAAGAACAGGCAATTGACCGCGGCATCATCCTCATAACGCTTGAGCATATCCTGGGCGGTTCGCACATAGGTGGCCACAAGCGTCTTGAAGAAACCATCGGAAAAGATGATCCCTTCCGACTCGAGGGTGCGGAAAATTGATTTGCAAATATCCACCGACATTTTGTGGAGCCCCATGTTGGCATCTTCCGGAGACAGCACCTGGTGTTTGTGATCGTAATTCTCGCTGATATCCACCTGACAGACCCGGCGCAACGAAGTATTGCGGTAAACCTCCGCGAGCATTCCCACTTCGAGGCCCCAGTCCCCGGGAATCCGGGTGCTGCGGGCCATGTCCACGTCCATGGAAAATTCTCCGGCCAAGGCATAGCGGAAGCTGTCGAAAAAAACCAATAGTGGATGGTAGCCGATGATTTTCTGCAGTGACCTGATCAGGGGGGTAAAGAGCAGGCGAGTCACCCTGCCGTGCATCCGGTCGGTGATCCTGCTGTAGAATCCCTTGCAGAATGAATAGTTGAGATTGGGGTTGGTGACCGGGTAGCAGAGACGCGCCAGAAGTTCCCGGTTGTAGGTGAGGATATCGCAATCATGCAGGGCAATGGTGTGAAAATTCTGCTCGGCCAGGATGTAACCATACGACATCCAGACCCCCTTGCCCTTGCCCTGCTGTCCCACATGGAGTCCGGCCTCTTCAATTGACTTGTAGATGGAGCTGACCCGAGGGCCTTCCTGCCAGATAATAGTGGTCTTCTGAGGCAATTCGGAAAAGAATTTCCGGGCGTGCTGATATTCATCGGGAGAGGCAAGCGCCAGCCCCACAACGATCTCCTTTACATATTTCACGTCCTTTAGCTGCCTGACAATGGACGGAAGAGCCTCCCCCGCGAGTTCACTGTACAGGCAGGGGAGAACCAGGGCGATCGGCCGCTCGTGGGAGTACCAGGAAAGCTCCTCTTCCAGCTTATCGAGATTCTGGCTGCCTAGCCGGTGAAAGGTAGCAACTACTCCTACCTGATAGAAATCGGACATCTTCACCTCCAGAAAATTGTTCTATTGGTTCCGGATCCTCCAGGGAGAAGCAGTAGCGAACACAGGTGCGCGTAGCGGTAAAGAGTCTGGCCGGTTGTACCAACCGTGCCGGATGAGGAGAATAGCAGGCGGGAATCTGCTGCCAAGACCGGAAAGATTAGTATAGCAATGAAAAAGCCGATTGCAATCCGTATTGACGATAGCCACCCTGATGGTATATTGCTACCAGAGAAAACACAGCCGGCAAAAGAGCAAAATCCATGGATTTTCCAGCCGTAAAACCGGCCGGAATTGATGCTCTCTCCCCCTTTGAGGTCCCACGCATGGCAAACGGTATTTTCACCACGTTTCACCGTTACTTTACCCGGAAACGGGAAGATCAAATTTCTCAGATCAACCGCGAAAGTGTTATAAAAGGAGTGTATCAGGATGTGGAAGTTTCCGCCGGATACTTCCTCCTGCTGAGCCTCGCCAACCTGATCGCTCTCTGCGGACTCATCGTCAACAGCGCCCCGGTGATCATCGGCGCCATGCTGATCTCCCCCCTCATGGGGCCGATCCTGAGTTCCGGCTTCGCCTTTATTACCGGCAACAATACCATCTGGCATAGTGCCCTGAAAAAGATTTCCCTAAGCGTTGCCGTGACCTTGGTGGTCGCGGCTATCGCCGCCTGGCTTTCACCCCTCCAGGAAGCCACCAGCGAAATACTCGCCAGGACCCGGCCCAACCTGTACGATCTCATTATCGCCACCCTCGCCGGCGTGGCCGGGGCGGTGGCGATCTGCACCAAGAAAAACTACCTCACCATCGTGCCGGGCGTCGCTATCGCCACAGCGGTCATTCCGCCCCTGAGCGTGGCGGGCTTCGGCATCGGCACCGGCAACCTCAAATTCTTCCTCGGCGGGTTCTTTCTTTTTTTCACCAACTTCGTGGCTATTATCTTCGCCACCTGCGCCGTGCTATTCTATTATGGCTTCTCACCGGCGAGCGACTCTTATCTCGGCGGCAACTCCCTGCGCAAGAGGATCATCTACCTGGCGGCCGTCATCGGCGTCATTTCAATTCCTCTCGTCTACACGCTCCACACCTCGCTGGCCCAGGTACGCCAGCAAAAAGTGGTTCAGACGGCCCTGAAAAAAGAGTTTGACCGGGAAGGATTGTCCCGGTTGGCTTCTTTCACCCAGAGTGAGGATAAAGAAGGAAAGCTCCAGGTCAAAGCCATCATCTCCACCACCAAATACCTTTCCGAAAAGGACATCGCACGTGCGGAAAAAACCCTCGGTGAAAACCTGCGGCGCCCGATCGCCTTTCAATTAGAACAGATGAAGGTCCAACCGGGCGGCCTGAAGGATGAGCCGCTGAAACCGGGTCTGGTTCCGGTATCCATAAAGGCGCGGCAACCGGCGGAGATAGTTCGCGACACCCGTACGGAAACAATGCGCCTGATGAACGATGAAATAGCCAAGATCAACGCCGTCATCGCGCCAGCAACCGTCACGGAGTACACCTTCGGCATCAACAGCCGGCATCCGGAATTCCCTCTCGAATTGCACCTCCAAACCGACGTCCCCCCCAACGAAGGGCAGATCCTCCTGCTGGAGAGAATGATCGGCTCCGACCTGGGAATCGGGGTCCGTCTGCGCATCCGCACGACTCCCTTCATCCCGGAACTGTTATTCTCCCCCGGCGTAATAGAACTGCGTGAAGAGATGAAAAAGTCGCTACTTTCGGCCAAAGCCCGCTTTGCCGCTGAACCCCGGCTGCGGGTTACAATCACCTCCTTCCCCGAATCCACCGGAAACAGGACGAAAAACCTTCGCGCTGCCCGGGCGCGGGCCCAGGCAATCGCGGGTTATCTGACAGAGACAGCCGCCATCCCGCCGGAACGCATTACAACGGTCATTGACCGCGGCAAAACGCCGGACACTCCCAAGGTAAAAGTATCCCTGATCCCGGAACAGGAGAAGATGCCATGAGTTCCGGAGAAAAAATCATCGTCTTCAGTGATCTCGACGGGACACTCCTGGACGAAAACTATTCCTTTGCCGCGGCGCGACCGGCTCTTCGGAAAATGGCGGAGTCGTCCATACCGCTGATCCTCTGTTCCAGCAAGACCCGCAAGGAAATCGAGCACTACCGGGACGAGATCGGCAACCGTCATCCGTTTATCTCTGAAAACGGCGGTGGAATCTTTATCCCGGAGGGCTATTTTCCGGACGAAACCATTCTCGAGCGGTTTTCGCCTGGTATCGAACCGGGCTACCGGGTAATCCGGCTCGGCACCCCCTATCGCGAACTGCGGAAGGCACTCGCGGAACTTAGAGCGGAAGGTTTTCCCATCACCGGATTTGGGGATTTATCCACGGCTGAGCTGGCAAAGCTGACCGGCTTATCCACCCATGAAGCGCTCCTGTCCAAAGAGAGGGATTTTGACGAACCGTTTCTTTTCATGGGCAATGAGGAAGAAAAGTCCAAGCTCTTCCGCGCCATCCGCGGCCGATGTTTATTCACGACACAGGGCGTATACTGGCACCTCCTGGGTGACAACGACAAGGGTAAAGCGGTAAAAATTCTTGTCGAAATCTTCCGGGCACGCTACGGCTCCCTCAAGACGGTTGCCCTCGGCGACAGCCCCAATGACCTGCCAATGCTAGAGAACGTAGATATTCCCCTGGTGGTGCAAAGGCCGGATGGCCGCCACCATTCGGCTCTGTCCCTGCCGAATCTGGGCAAATTTGAGGGAATTGGCCCACACGGCTGGAACAGCGCCATGCTCGCGTTACTGTCGCGCCTCGAAAAAGTGCCCTGATTTGCCTGCGCAGGCTCCTAGACAAAAGTTCGTTGCCGGAGTAGTATCACATTCCGGCAACAAGACTACGGCAGGTTGAGGCCTCCGCTCCCTATGAAACAAGCTTTCCTGCGACATATCGGCTATTGCACAGTCTTCCTGCTGCTATCCGGCCTGGCACTCCTGCTCTTTCCCCGCATCGCCGCGGCAGAGCCCGTGGAAATCGAAATCAGCGGGGTGGAAGATGAACTCCGGGAAAACGTCCAGGCCGCGCTTGCCATCCCGCCGGGGCTGGTGAAGGACGATGTGGTGAATCTGCCCTGGCTCGAACTGTTTCGTGATGAAATTCCGCAAAATGTCCGTGAAGCCCTGGAACCTTTCGGCTACTACGATGCCAAGGTGGAGTCGGTCCTGCGGAAACCAGCCGAAAATGAATATCGACTACTGGTACAGGTCACTCCGGGAACGCCGGTCACGATCCAGGAAGTTACGATCAGGCTCCGCGGTCCCGGTGCCGATGAACGAGCACTGAAACGGATCGCCAACGCCTTTCGCCTCCGTAAGGGCGACAGACTCGACCACGGCAGCTACGAACGAGGCAAAGGGCGATTGCAGTCAAGAGCCCGGGAATTGGGCTACCTTGACGCTTCATTTCCGGTGCATGAAATTCTGGTTTCCCGTGCGGAAGCAAGCGCACGGATCACCCTAGAGTTGGACACCGGCATCCAGTACCGCTTTGGAGAGACATTATTTACCGGCGCGCCGCAGTACCCGCAACGCTTTCTGCAACGCTACCTTGATTACAAGAGCGGCGAAATATTCTCCGAGAAGAAACTGGGACAGACCCAGATCAACCTCGCTTCCTCGGACCGTTTCAAAGGGGTCCTCCTCACCCCGGAAAGGGAAGAAGCTCAGGGCTCGACCATGCCGGTTCTCGCCCAACTCACTCCCCTGCCGCGCAGACGCCTGCGCCCCGGCATCGGCTACGGCACCGACACCGGTGCGCGGGGAACCGTCCGCTACAAGGATGTAAACCTGTTTCAGCTGGGCCACGAGATGAACGCCGAAATCAAAATTTCCGAGCGCCTCCAGGGAATCGCGGCCGGCTATCTTGCACCGTCATACCGGGACATAAAATCATCCCTGGGTCTCCAGGTAAATCTGCAGCGTGAAGACACCGATACCTATACGAACCGCCTGGTTTCCCTGGAAGGTACCTGGAACCGGACCCTCGAGCGCGAACAGCTTCTTACTCTTTACCTGAAACCCCAGTGGGAGGATTTCACTGTTGGCGCGCAAAATTCTTCCTCGATCCTGGTGCTCCCCGGTATCCGTTTCAGCCATCGACATTTCGACGACCCCATCAGACCGCGAAAAGGCTATGGCTACACTTTGGAGGCACGCGGAACGCACCAGTTTCTCGGCTCAGACACCGGTCTCATCCAATTCATCGCGGAAGGCCGTGCCGTGACCCCCCTGCCGTGGCGCTTTTCCCTCATCAGCCGGATCACGGGAGGAATAACCTTTCAGAACGATCCGCTCCAGGATCTGCCCGCCTCGCTGCGATTTTTTGCCGGAGGCGATCGAAGCGTGCGCGGTTATGCCTATCAGTCTCTCGGCCCACGGGACGCAACCGGCAAGGTCATCGGCGGCAAGAACCTCCTGACCACCAGCGTGGAGCTGGAACGGAGACTATTCAGGGACTGGGCTCTGGCGGCATTTTTCGACGCTGGTAATGCCTTCGACGCAATCAACAACCTGCGCCTTTACAAAGGTGCGGGACTGGGGATACGCTATTTTACCCCCATTGGCGCCCTCAAACTGGACCTGGCCCGGCAAATCGCCGTGGACAATCCCTCGTTCCGCGTCCACTTCTCCGTAGGGTTCGAGCTATGAAAAAGACCTTCGTCTGGCTTGGAGCGCTATTCTGCATCATCCTGATGGCAACCGTCATTGCCGGCGGCTGGCTGCTCGGCACAACCGAAGGGGCACGGTTTCTCCTGGAGAAAGCCGCGAAAAGCGCGGGAGCCCGGCTCGAAATCGGCAAACTGGATGGCCGGCTGCTGGACGAACTGCGCCTCGAACAGACCAGTGTCGCAACCCCGCTCATAGCCATCAAGGCCCGCTCGCTCCGCCTCCAGTGGAAACCCGGCATGCTGCTGACCGGGAACCTTGCCATAGAGAGACTCGACCTGAGGGGCGTGGCCATCCAGGATCTGCGGCCGAAGAAAGATGAACCACTCGACCTCTCCTGGCCGACCCTGCCCGGCAGTGCCCTCCGCTTGAACGGCTGGATCTCGTCACTTACCCTGCACGACCTTTCCTACCGGAGGAACTCCGCGGAACCGCTGATAATTTCTGAAATGAGCGGGCGCGTCGACGTCTACGGCGGGCAGCTTGCGGTCACCAAACTGATACTCCGGGCTCCTGCAGGTACGCTTAAGGGGGATGCGGGCCTCAGTTTCCGCAAACCATTTTTGAACCTCTTTGCGACCATTGCACCGAAGGAGCCGGTTGCCGGTTTCTCCCGCTTACTCGTTCACACGGAACTCGCCCCGGGGAAAGCACCCGATCAGGCATCCGGCCGGATCTGGGCAATGGCGGCCTCAGCGAAAAACCGGACGATCCACGTCTCCGCGACGGCCGGTATTGCCCGGCAATCCCTGCGGGTCAACGACCTGACCCTGACGGAAGCGGGCCGGCCAGGAAAATTGACCGGCAAGGCCGAGATTTCCCTGGCCGGCCGAAGCCCGGCGCTTGCCGCGCAACTGCTAGCCGAAAAACTGGATCTTTCCACGGAGGTTCCGACGCTTCCCCCCCTTGACGGCACCATCGATCTAACCGGCACCGTCGAGAGTTACCGGGGAACGCTCAAACTCGCAACCAGCGGCAAGGGCGTGCGTTCCGGTTCCCTGGCAGGGACTTTCTCCGGCAACGGGAAAGGACTCGCCCTGGTTCTTGACAAGGGCTCCTGGCTCGCGGGTACTCTCACGGGAAACCTCGCCGTGCGATGGAGCGACGGACTGTTCCTCTCCGCCGGCCTGCGCGGGAGAAATCTCAACCCGTCCCGCATCACCCCCGACTGGAACGGTGTGATCAACCTGGACATGAACGGGGAAATCCGTAGAGCAGAATCAGCTCCCCTGCGCGGGAAAATCTCCGCAAAGCTGCTGTCAAGCAACCTCCGCGGGCGACAGCTGACCGGAGAACTGGCAGCCCGCCTCGACCATCAGGAGCTGATCATCGATCGACTGCTGCTCAGGGGGAAAGGATTCGACATCCGTGCCTCGGGGAATACCGCCAAAAGCATCAACTTTGCACTACGAGCAGATGATCTGAGCGGGCTTGTTCCCGGCACGGCTGGCCAGCTCCGGCTGACAGGTGAAGTCCTCCGGAGAGACGGGCGAATCGGCGGAAACATTACGGGAACCGCCAAGGCCTTGTCAGTGGAGTCCCTGCGCCTCAAATCGGCATCCTTTAGCGCGGCCCTCTCCGGCACGAAAGAACAGGCAGTGAAGCTCCAGCTTGCGGCACGAAACGTGGGGTATGACAATTTTCAGGCAGACTCGGCACGGCTCGACATCGCAGGTACCCTTGCCAGACATCGTATCGATCTGGAGATTTCTTCAGCCGCGGCCTCCTTGAAGGCCTCGCTGGCAGGAAAGTACGCATCTTCCACCTGGGCTGGACACATCCTCACCCTCTCCGGCCGGGATACCTTCGGACCCTGGCGAATGGAGCAGGCCACCCGCCTCACGCTGTCATCCCGGGGGGCAATTATCTCGCCCCTGGTCCTGAGCGCCGGTGCGGGAGAGAGAATAGAACTTCGCGGTGAGTGGTTTCGCAGCCCTCCGGGTCTCGCCCTGAACACCACCTGGCGGAAGATTAACCTGGCCCGGGCAGGCATCTGGTTTCCCGAACTCAAGCTGACCGGGCTCACGTCCGGGACGCTCTCTCTGGCAGCGCCGCCCAAAGGTTCGCCGAACATATCCGGCAGCATCCAGGCTTCCGGAACATTCACCGCAAACGGCTATCGCACCCAACTGCGCAGCGGAACAGTCAACCTGGAAACGACCGGCGGAAAAATCCGCGCCGTGGCAAATCTGGACCTGGCGACACAGGGGAAACTCACGGCAAATCTGACAACGGACGTACCGAAGACACTGACGCTCCCCGATCACGGAGACTTCGAAGCCCGCCTGGATGATGTACATACGGGAATCTTCCGCGGCTGGCTCCCCGAAGGCCTCTCCCTGGAGGGGGTGCTGTCGGCCCGGACCACCGGCAAACTGCTCCCCGGCAATCAGCTGCAGCTCACGGCAAAAGCGGACATCGCCCGCGGGGTTCTCCGCCGACAGCAGAAAGGCGGGGAAATCCGCGCAGACCTTCGCAGCGCAACGCTGTCCGTGGACTGGCACGGCCAGACCCTCGACGGCACCGTTGCCGTGGAACTCGCCGATACCGGTCAGCTCAAGGGGAGCTTCCGGCTGCCGCTTCCTGCCCGGCTGCCGCTGGCCATGACCCCCGAAGGGGCCGTTACGGGCAATCTTGAGGGAAAAGTACGTGAAAACGGGATAATGTCGGCATTGTTCCCCGGAATGATCCAGGAAAGCAAAGGCGAACTGGAGCTGAAGCTGCGGGTCGGAAACACCTGGAAAAATCCGGACCTGAGCGGGACACTGCTGCTCAGCCGCGCCGGCCTCTACCTGCCCCGCGCCGGGATCCATCTCTCGGACCTGAAGCTGGCTGCTCATTTCGAACGCGACCGGATCACGGTCGATTCCTATTCCGGCCGGTCCGGCCAGGGTACCATCAACGGTGCCGCGACCGTATTCCTCAAAGACTGGAAACCTGTCAGCTATCAGGGAACTGTCCGGGGAAATCAATTTCAGTTCGTCTATCTCCCGGAACTGCAGGTCCAGGGAAGCCCGCGTTTCGACTTTACCGGAAACAGGGAAAAGGTAACCGTCCGCGGAGACCTCCTAATATCCGACCTCACCGTTGCCGGCAGGGAGACTCCGCCCCCTATCCGTCCCAGTGAAGACGTGGTGGTCGTGGACGCAGTTCGGAAAAAGGAACGCCCCCTGCCCCTCGACCTCGACGTCAAGATCAAGGTTGCCTTCGGCGATCGGGTCTTTGTGAAGATGTCTGGAATCGATGCCCGGCTTGACGGAACGGTTGACGTGACCATGACCAGCCTCGAAGAATTCCCAGGGAAGGCG
>JAJZQA010000359.1 GCA_021810985.1 Deltaproteobacteria bacterium | reverse complement strand
CGATCTACTGAGGTCAGGTCTAAAAACGTTGCGGCTGTCAACATCGAAAAGGCTGAAAAATATGCGGCCGAGAATAAATGGGACCGGGTTCAGCTGTACCTGAAACGGGCGCAGATGCTGGCCCCCGATGCCGGAGAATCCGCCCGGATCGACAAGCTGTACACCGAAGGCGGCGCGAAGCTGATGGATCTGGCCGGAAAGAATCTGCAGAAAAAAGCGCTCTACAGCGCCTATGTGGATACCATGCGCGCCTTTCAGTTCTCCCCCTCGTCTTTCAAGACACCGGAGGCGGATGACCTGCGCAATCAGATTATCGCCCAACTGCTGGCGAAGGGCGAAGAGCTGGATGCCGCCGGTTACAGCGGCTATGCCCTGTATCTGGTGGAATGCGCTTATCAGCTGTCCGGCTCCCAGAAGGAGATATACAAGACGATTCAGCTGCTGAAAGATAAAGTCCGCCAAAGGGTCGTAAAAAAAATCGCCATTATGGACTTCAATCCGCCTTCAAACAGCCAGGATGCCGGGCGTCTGGTGACCGACAGCCTGTTGTCCCATATGACCAAAAACGCCAGCGGTGACGTGAAAATTCTGGCCCGCGACGTTCTGGGCGCACTGATCAAGGAGATCGAGCTTGGCCAGGCCGGGATGTATGATATAGAAACCGCAAAAAAATCAGGCAAGCTGAAGGGGACCGATTACTTCATTTTTGGCAGCCTGCTGCAGTACACCGTTGAAAACAATAAGGAAGAAGGCCAAAAGACGGTGATTGCGACGGTCGGCAAGGAGCGGGAGCCAAATCCCCAGTACATGTCCTGGCTGAATGCCAATCCGAAGGCGTCCGATGATGAACGGCGCAATGCCCCCCCACCATTTATTGAAAAGGACAAGACCGAAACGATCCGCTACAAGGTTGCCACGCATCAGAAAACGGCCAATGTCACCATCTCGTTCAGGGTCGTGGATGTGGAGTCCGGCGAGGTCGTCATCACCAAAACCCTGAAAAGCAAGAAGGAGGCGGTTGGCCATTATTCGGAAGGGGTTGATGTGGCCGGCATCGCCTATCAGCGCATCGAGCTGCCGCCGGATTCGGAGCTGCTGGAAAAAGCGGTCGACGAGGCGATCACCGATCTGGGGCACCATGTCCTGTCGCGTTTTCAGAACCTGCAGGAAAGTTATCTGAATGCCGCCGAAGCCCTCAAGAAAAAAGGGGAGATCGAGCCGGTGGCGGAAAAGTACATGGCCGCCGTGGTAACGGAAGAGGTGAAGAACATCAAGTCGCCGGTTACAGAAAACGCCCGGATCGAGCTTGATCGACTGTTGAAGCAGGCCGAAAGTTACCCGCTGTAGGTTGTGGAAGTATTTTCTGGGTGCGCCGTTTGGAAAAGCGGAAGGAGAATGGATGATTTTCAGGGTTTTGTGTGCCGCGATGCTGCTGCTGATCGGCTTCAGCGGTACGGCCTCATCTCAGGTTGCAGCCTTCAAGCCCCGGCTTGGCTGCGTACCTTTTATGGCAACCAGTCTTCAGGCTATGGCCTTTACCGAAAACATATCCTCTTCGCTACTGGACAGCATCGACAAAACCGGTCATTTCGAAGTGATGGAGCGCAAAAAAGTAGAACATTACATCGAGATAGAGGGGCAGCGGCTTGATAACCTGAATCACGACGGTATTGTCCGGGTCGGCCTCAAGGCCGGGCTTGATTACGTCGTGCATGGCAGCGTAAGTATGACCGAAAGCGGGGCGACAAGCCTGGAAGTCAATCTGATAGCTGTCCGCTCCAAAAAAACATTACTGAAGCAATCTTTTCAGATCTCCGAAAACAATTTTACCCGTCAGCTTCAGGGCATTGCCGCTGAAATTGTCGCGCGTGTCAAACAGGCCTTGCAGCAGCCCGCGGTTGTTAAGGAGATTGTTACCCAGACTGTGCCGCAGCCGCAAAATGTCAGCGCCAGCGGGACTCCCTCCAGCATCCGGCTGACTTGGCAGATCAGCGCCATGGAGCAGATCGCCGGTTTTAACATTTACCGTTCCGTGAATGCCGGCGGCCCTTTTTCGCTGCATGGAACGGCGACGGAAGCTTTGTTTGTTGATGATCATTTGAAGTTGAATGAAGTGTATTACTACCAGGTTTCCGCCGTTGGCACAAGCGGAGCAGGCAGCGAATTGACCGCTCCGGTGCGGGGCGCCACTGTTATTGCGCCGCCGGCCCCCATTTTTCTGAATATACAGCCCGACATCAAAGGCGCCCGGCTTTCATGGCGCGCCCGCCCCGGCGCAAATTCCGGATCAGGCTCGATTGCGGCCGGATTCAAGGTCTACCGCACGAGCGACAGTGATACCTCTCTCACGATGGTCGCGCAACTGCCGGTTGAAACTCTGGAATATTATGACGGTAATCTCAAGGATGGGGTCAAGTACATTTACAGCCTGACCGCCTGCAATCGGGAAGGCGCCGAGAGTGAACTGTCGGCCCGCTTGAGCGTGATCCCCCTTGCCGGCCCAAAACAGCTCAAACCCACCAGCGGCTTCATTCGCCAGATCTCCTTGAGTTGGGACGTCTACACCGCTGAATCGGCGGTGGGCTACGCTCTTTACCGCTCAAGCGCCCCTGATGGAGCGTATGTTCAGATTGCACGTCTGGACGGTCTTTCGCGGACATCTTTTGTTGACAAAAATCTGGCCGATAACAGCGTCTACTGGTACCGCTTGAGCGCCTATAAAAAAGACGGGGCTGAAACCGATCCCTCTGAAGCGGTTTCGGCAAAAACCAGAGATCTGCCGCCCAAACCGGTCAAGCTGGCCGCCGTTGGCGGACAGCCCCGCAAGGTGACCTTGACCTGGCAGAATAGATCGGAA
>JAJZQA010000015.1 GCA_021810985.1 Deltaproteobacteria bacterium | reverse complement strand
CTTCGTACTCATGGGTGGTGCAAATGGACGGGAAAAATGAGCGTGATGTTTCCAGATTATGATGATAGGTTACCGCACCTGCCTCCTTGAGACGCTCCGCTGTCTCCTGGTCGATAATGCCGAGGGTACAGGAGGGGTCGATGCTGCCTTCTCCCGTGATCCGTCGGAGAGCGGCGCAGATTGTCTCCAGCTCCTCGCCGGGTCCGAGACTGGTTCCGCTGGTGACGATGCCGAAGCAGCCCGGCCCTTTGTGCGCAGCATCGCGGGCAGCCGAAGTAATGGCATCTTCAGCCACGAGCGGAAAAACCGGAGCCTCGGTAACGTGATGGGCCGACTGGGCGCAAAAAGCACAATTTTCTCCGCAGCGTCCGGACTTGGCATTGATGATCGAGCAGAGATGAACTTGGTTTCCGGCAAAGTGTATTTTGACTCTGTTTGCCGCCGCGAACAGGTCGGGTAGATCATTTGCCGCTGTCCGGGCAAGTTCCAGTGCCTCGTCCTGCGTAAGCAGCCCGCCGGCAATAATGCGTTCGGCAAGGCTATCTATTCGTCTCTTCATGTTTTCCTCCTGAATCTCAGGTACCACAGGAAAACCATTCTTGTCAACCTCGCAAGGCATAGAGGTTGACACTGAGGCAAAAAAAACAGGGATAGCATTTCCGGCTATCCCTGCGGGCGTAACAGTGGACACAGTTTGTCCTGTCAGCTTAAATGATCTTATTAAGCGGATACTCGATAATTCCCTCAGCTCCCGCCTTCAGCAGCACGGGGATGATTTCCCGGACCTGTTTTTCATGGAGGATACTTTCAATGGAAACCCATTCCGTATTGTAGAGATTGGAGACGGTAGGGAAGTTGAGGCTGGGAAGGGTCTTTATGATTTCATCCAGCTTCTCTTTCGGTGCATTCAATTTGAGGCCGACCATATTTTCCGCTTTGAGCGCCGATTGCAGGAGCGTGGCAATCTGTTCGATTTTTTCACGCTTCCAAGGAGTTTCCCAAGCCTGCTTGTTGGCAATGATAATCGGATTCGAGGTCATGAGTGTCTCGACAATCCTCAAACCATTGGCGCGAATGGTGGAACCGGTCTCAGTGACTTCGACAATGGCATCACACAACCCTTCCACAACCTTTGCCTCTGTGGCGCCCCAGGAAAATTCCACACTGACGGGAACGTTGCGTTCCGCGAAATAGCGCTTGGTAAAACCGACCAGTTCCGTGGAAATAGTTTTACCCTTCAAATCCTCCGCACACTTGACCGGTGAGTCCTGGTTGACAACCAGAACCCATTGCGCGGGACGGCGCGAGACCTTTGAATAGATCAGGTCACAGACGGTGACCACATCAGAATCATTTTCCATGACCCAGTCCCTGCCGGCGATGCCTACGTCAATCGTGCCCTTTTCGACGTACATGCTCATTTCCTGGGTACGAATAAGATTACATTTCATTTCATCATCATCGATGGAAGGAAAATAGCTGCGTGAAGAAAGTGAAATGTTCCAGCCAGCCTTACGGAACAGGTCGACTGTCGCTGTTTCAAGACTACCCTTGGGGATACCGAATTTCAGCAGGTTACTCATTTTTTGTATACCTCGTCGGGGTTGAAGAGCGGATTTGAGTGTTCTACCCACTGATCTTTCTCACGTTTGACATAGAAACAACTGCGATTTCCGGTATGACACGCTGCTCCGCCGTGCTGCTTGACTTTAATAAGCACCGAGTCGGCATCACAATCGGTATAGACTTCGATTACGTCCTGAACATTCCCGGATTGTTCACCTTTCATCCAATACTTGTTTCTGCTGCGGCTGAAAAACCAGGTCTTGCCCGTTTCCAGGGTCAAATTCAAGGTTTTTTCATCCATATAGGCAAGCATAAGTACTTCTCCGGTTTCATGGTCCTGAATGATGGCGGGAATCAGGCCGCCCATTTTCTCAAAATCAAGCGTGATCATTGAATAACCTTTCATAATAGTAAAATTTCGACAGAAAGAGCTTTTCTTCATACACCGTCAGGCAGTTCCCTGTCAATCCCCGGCGTGTCAGGGAAAGCAAGAAAAGTGTCCGCGAAATCCTTATGATCGATATGAACTTGTTATAGTGACATCATTCAGGTAGCTTTAACGCTCTTTTCGATTATGTTACAAATGCCGGGCGAAGACTTTTGTTATAGAATCTGGGTTTTCACGTACTTGAATTCCAGCAGAATTTGATACGTAGTGCCGGAAAATAGTTGAGAAAATACGAAAAAAACTCTTGCTTTTAGCGCCGGTCACATGGTAGAAAAGAATCACAATTAAATGTTCACTTAAAAAGTGAGCTACTTCAGCTCGCTTTTTTTGTTTTTAGCAGGTTGATTATATGATTCAGGGTAACGTGGTCACTAAAATTGAAAGTTTGTTGGTTCCGCTGGTCGCGTCACTTGACCTTGAACTGGTAGAGATCGAGTACAAAAGTGAAGGCCGGCAGATGATCCTTCGAATCTTTATCGATAAAGAAGGTGGCGTGACACTTGATGACTGCGCCGCGGTCAGCAAAGAGTTCTCGGCACTGCTGGATGTGGAAGATGTCATTCCGGGTAAATTTACCCTCGAGGTATCTTCACCGGGCCTGAACCGGCCGCTTAAATCCTTGTCCGACTATGATCGGTATACCGGCAAACTGGTCAAGATCAAGACGTTTGCCGCCCTTGCCGACGATTCCGGCAAACTCCGCAAAACATTTCTTGGAACACTTCTAGGTCTTGATGGTGACGTGATTAACCTGAAGCTTCAGGAAGGTCCGGCCGCATCTATTCCTTTTTCCGCGGTAGCAAAAGCAAATCTTGAGTTTGAGATGTAAATATATTTCTTGCATGAGCTCGACCACGCGCGGCAAGCATTGCCGATGGTCAGAGTAATGAATAACATATCACATATACATTTGAGGAGATTCGGAAGTGGAAACTACCTTTAACCTTAAGAATACAATAGATTCGATCGTTAAGGAAAAGGGCATTGACAAGCAGGTTGTCCTCGAAGCCCTCGAGCAGGCAGTGCTTTCCGCGGCCAATAAAAAATACCGCAACACACGCGACCTGGAAGCCCATTTCAACGAAGAAGTCGGGGAAGTTGAACTCTTCGAGTTCGTAACCGTGGTCGACGAAGTTGTTGACTCCTACAAAGAGATTGATCTCGAGGAAGCGCGCGAGGTGGATCCTGATGTGGAAATCGGCGACTCGCTCGGTATGAAAATGGATGCCAGCGATTTTACCCGGATTGCCGCGCAGACGGCAAAACAGGTAATAATTCAAAAAGTGCGTGAGGCGGAACGCGAAACGATTTACAATGAGTTCATCAGCCGCAAAGGCGAACTGATCAATGGCATTGTCCGCCGTTACGAAAAAGGTGACCTGATCGTTGATCTCGGCCGCGCCGAGGCGATCCTGCCCCATACCGAACAGGCGCCCCGTGAAGTGTACCGTCAAGGGGACAGAATCAAGGCATTGATCACCAAGATCGAAATGACCGGAAAAGGTCCGCAGATTATCCTTTCCCGGACCAATCCTTTAGTGCTGGCGGAGTTGTTTGAAGCCGAAGTTCCCGAGATTGCTGAGGGGGTCGTTGAAATCAAGGGAGTTGTCAGGGAAACAGGCAGCCGCTCGAAGATAGCAGTCTATTCACACGACAACAACGTTGACCCTGTTGGGGCCTGCGTCGGTATGCGCGGTGCCCGTGTGCAGAATGTTGTATCAGAGCTCCGTGGTGAAAAAATCGACATTATTCCCTGGTCCGAAGATATCGCCCGCTTTGCCTGCAATGCCTTGGCTCCGGCAGTTGTTTCCAAGATCTATATCGTCGAAGAAACAAAATCCATGGAAATTATTGTTGCGGACGATCAGCTGTCCCTGGCTATTGGCAAAAGAGGCCAGAATGTTCGCCTGGCAGCTCGTCTGACCGGCTGGAAGATCGACATCAAGAGTGAAACCCGTGCTGCCGAGGCGGAAATGCTGGAGTACGCCTCTTTTGACGGTTCCGAAGATGAGGCTAAGGCCGAGGATGCGGCAGGTACGGAAGAAGCGGCATCCGAGGGACTGGAACAAGCCGACGTAGCGACAGAAAATTCAGCGGAAGAACCCCTAGAGACATCATCTGCGGGTGCAGCCGGAGAGCCGGAAGAGTAATCTATGCCCAAGGAAGAACCTAGAAGGACATGCATTGGTTGTCGAGAATCCTTGGAGAAATCGAAACTGTTACGCTTTGTCCTTGCGCCGGATGGCACGGTAGTCCCCGATTTAATGAACAAACTTCCAGGTCGTGGCGCTTATACGTGCATGAAAGCATCGTGCATTTCCAAAGCATCTGAAAGGAACCAGTTTTCCCGGGCATTCAAATCGCAAGTTCCGGTTACCGATCCAAAGGAATTACAGGCGTGGGTCATCCGCTCCATGGAAGAGAGGATTGCATCCTATCTTGCGCTTGCGAATAAGGCCGGGAAGGTAATCTCCGGCAGCGACCTTGTCGCTGAAATGCTAAAAAAAAACACACCAGTCAAAAAGCTGATGTTGCTGGCCGCGGACATTTCCGAGGATATCGGAAACAAACTGCGAGGCTTGGCTGACCTTCACGGAGTAGGGCATATGACACTTTTTACCAAGGATTATTTTGGTGAGCTTCTGGGAAAAGGACTGCGAAGTGTGGTTGTCGTGCAAAGTGACGGTTTTGTAAATACGATGAACACTGAAATTATCAGATACAGGAACTTCTTGAGAGGGGAGGGATGTACATATGAATAAAACCCGTGTACACGAGTTAGCCCAAAAATTGGGGATCGACAATAAAGAGCTTATAGCAAAATTCCAGGCTGTAGGAGTTGACGTTTCCAGTCATATGTCGGTGGTTACCGAAGAAGATATTACTAAGCTTTCCCCTCCGTCACCAACGGTGAAGGAAACCTCTCAGGAAGAAATCCGGGTTAAGCCAACCGTTATTAGACGACGGCCAAAAACCGTTGACGAACCGGTTGCGGCAAGTCCCGAAGAGCCAGCTGCGCCGGCTCCCCCTGCGGAAGAAGTCAAGGAAGAAAAGAGAGAGGTTGAAGCAACAAAAACAGCTCCCGAACGTGATGAAGTAAAGCCTGCCGTGCAGGTTCCGGTTGAATCGAAACCTGCCGTGGAGGAGTCAAAACCTGCAGCGGAAGAGGCAACGCCAACGCAGACAGCGCCGCCAGAACCAGAAAAACATGTTCCCGGTAGAGCTCGTATTATCGGCCGAGTCGAAATTCCCATTCCCCCTCAGCGCCAGCCGCACCGGCCAAGTGAGCGTCAACCCGCGGCAAGACCGCCCAGGGCTGAAGTGAAGCAAGCCCCGGTCCCGGCCGCCCAGGAACCAGCCGTATCAGTTGAAGATCGCAAAAAAGGCCGTAAAGGCAAAGAGGTTAAAGAAGCTCCTCCCGTAGAAATGGACAGGGCGCCGAAGAAGGTCGCGGCTGCGGGCAAAAAGAAGGATACCTTCAAGAAAGTCGAGATAATCGAAAAACGCGAACGGGTTTTTGAACCGTCATTCCGCCCCGGCAAGGGAAAGCGGAAGGAAAAAGATCGCGGCCCCGATGTCAAGAAAACCGAAATTACGGTCCCAAAGGCAATCAAACGCATAATCAAGATCAGCGAAAGCATCACGGTTGGCGAAATGGCCAAACGCATGGGTGTCAAGGCAAATGATCTGATTCGAGCGCTGATGAAAATGGGCTTCATGACGACTATAAACCACCCGCTCGATTTCGATACCGCAACGATCATTGCCGCCGATTTCGGCTACGAGGTTGAAAACGTTGCCGTAGACCTGGAAGATATTGTTGAGTCGGTCCCTGATACAGCGGAAAATCTTGAGAAAAGGCCCCCGGTTGTTACCATTATGGGTCACGTTGACCATGGTAAGACATCTCTCCTTGATGCCATCAGGACCACGAATGTTATTGCCGGTGAGGCAGGTGGCATAACCCAGCATATCGGTGCCTATGATGTGGAGTTAAAGGGCAGGAAGATCACCTTCCTGGACACGCCCGGCCATGAAGCTTTCACCGCAATGCGTGCACGTGGTGCGAAAGTTACCGATATCGTAATTCTCGTGGTTGCTGCCGACGATGGTGTAATGCCTCAGACACGTGAAGCGGTAAACCACTCGCAAGCAGCCGGTGTTCCCATAATTATTGCCATCAACAAAATTGACAAACCGGATTCGAAACCGGAAAGGGTTAAACAGGAGTTAATGGAGTTTGGGCTCGTTTCCGAGGAGTGGGGCGGGGACACAATTTTTGTCGAAGTTTCCGCAAAACAAAAGACAAACCTGGAAGAGCTGTTGGAAATGGTACTGCTTCAGGCCGACGTCCTCGAATTGACGGCAAACCCCAACAAACCGGCACGAGGCACCATTGTCGAGGCGAAACTTGACAAGGGACGTGGTCCGGTTGCCACAGTACTTGTTCAGGAAGGCTCCGCCAAGGTCGGCGATTACTTCGTCTGTGGTGTTCATTATGGCAGAATCAGGGCGATGCAAAACGACCGTGGAGAAAAAGTACCCGTTGCCGGACCCTCCATGCCCGTGGAAGTAATCGGCCTGACCGGTGTTCCCGATGCGGGTGATGCCTTCGTCATCATGCCGGATGAACGTCAGGCAAAAGAAATCGCCATGCTGCGTCAGCAGAAGATGCGTGAAACCGAACTGGCAAAATCGAGCAAGCTTTCCCTGGAGCAGCTGTATGAGAAAATCCAGATGGGAGAAGTCAAAGAGCTGAACGTTGTTGTGAAAGGTGACGTTCAGGGCTCTGTTGAAGCGGTATCGGAATCTCTCCGCAAACTTTCAACAGACGCCATTCGCCTTCGCGTTATAAATTCTTCCGTCGGTGCCATCACCGAAACCGACGTGAATCTCGCGACAGCCAGTAATGCGATCGTTCTCGGCTTCAATGTGCGACCGGAAGTAAAGGCACAGGCCCTGGCTGAAAAGGAAGGCGTCGATATTCGCCTGTACAACATTATTTACGATGCGGTCGATGACATCAAAAAAGCCATGGAAGGGCTTCTTGAACCGACCCTCAAGGAAAAATACCTGGGACGTGCCGAGATTCGCGAAGTGTTCTCGGTACCGAAACATGGCAATGTTGCCGGTTCTTATGTTCTGGATGGCAAGATGTTGAGGAATTCACAGGTTCGACTGCTTCGCGACAATATCGTCATTTACGAAGGCAAGATGGCCAGCCTTCGTCGCTTCAAGGATGATATCAAGGAAGTTGCGGCCGGATACGAGTGCGGTATTTCCCTGGAGAACTACAACGACATCAAGCCTGGCGATATCATAGAATCATTCGAAATTGAGAAAGTAGCCACAACTCTCTAACATAGTTGATAAATATATGACCATTAAACGATCCGAAAAAATAGCCGAAGCACTCCATGAACTGATTTCCGGGCTTTTGGTAAAAGGCGTAAAAGATCCGCGCATCGGATTTACCACGATAACCGCGGTAAAAGTTGCCGATGATCTCCATCTGGCAACAGTATATTTTACCGTCATCGGGAGTGATGCTGAAAAAAAAGCAACGGAGCAGGGCCTTACCAGCGCTCGAGGATTTATCCGCAAGGAAATGGCGAAAACACTTCGCATGCGCTATGTTCCGGATGTCGTTTTCAAGTATGATGAATCAGTTGATTATGGACGACGAATTGACTCCCTCCTGAATGAAGTTCTAACAACGAATGCTGACGATGATAACGAAAATAATTCGTGAAATTGAATCAAATAGTTCCTTTCTCGTAACAACGCATGAGGGGCCGGACGGAGACGCAGTTGGCTCAACTATGGCCCTTGCATGCTATCTTCGTGCACTAGGAAAGGACGTAACCCTCTATTATTGCGATCCTATTCCTGATACCTATCATTTCCTTCCCCTCTCAAAGCATGCGGTCCATACAATTCCTGACCGGATGTTTGATGTCTGTTTCCTTCTCGATGCCGGTGAACTGAAAAGGGCAGGGACGGAGCTTTCCGCTTTTAACGGCTACGGAAAACTGATAAATATTGATCACCATCCCTATTGCGAAGAATTCGGCGATCTCAATTATGTTGATTCTTCCGCATCGGCAACCGGTGCCCTTATCTATCGAATTCTGAAAGCTGCCGGGTATGCCCTTGACTACGATACCGCACTATGCGTATATGTTGCGATCGTTGCCGATACAGGGTCTTTCAGATATTCAAACGCAGACCCGGAAGCCTTTCAGGTCGCCGGTGAGCTTGTTGCTCTTGGCATCAACCCGTGGTCTGTTGCCGAAAAATTATACGAGAGCCAGCCGTTGAAACGTCTGGAACTTCTCGCATTGGCGCTATCAACGCTTACCGTTTCGAAATCCGGTGAATTTGCGTCAATTACCGTGACCCTCGATATGTACAAAAAAACCGGATCAACATCGGAACTGACTGACGGTTTTGTCAATTACCCCCGTTCCATTCACGGTGTTGAGGTGTCCATCTTTTTCCGCGAAATAAAGGAAGGGGTGTATAAAGTCAGTTTCCGTTCCAAGGGAAAAGTTAATGTTTCATCCCTTGCCATGGCTTTTGGTGGCGGTGGCCATCATAATGCCGCTGGATGTACCCTCCTCGGCTCCCTCGATGAAGTGAGGGAAACCGTTTTTTCTTACCTGGATCTGGCAGTTTGAATTGATGAACGGCATTCTCATTTTTGACAAACCTGCAGGTATAACCTCCCATGATGTGGTTGCTCACGTCCGCCGGGCCCTGAAACAGAAAAAGGTCGGGCACACCGGTACACTGGACCCATTTGCAACCGGTGTTCTTCCCGTAGCGCTCGGCGAATCCACGAAAATCATCCCGTATCTTGATGAATCGATCAAGGAATATCGTGCGGTCATGCAGCTCGGTATCTCCACTGACACCCAGGACTATACGGGCAAAGTCCTGCAACAAAAAGATACCGGTCAGATAACAAAGGGCTTGATTAAAGAAGCCATACGTTCATTTGTTGGCACCATGTCTCAGATTCCACCCATGTTTTCCGCGGTGAAACAGGGAGGAGTCCCCTTATACAAGAAGGCCAGGCTTGGTGAAGAAGTGGAAAGGGCACCTCGTCAGATTATCATTCACGGCTTTTCCCTTGATGACGTTCAGTTGCCATTGGTCACATTTACCGTCCGTTGTTCACGCGGCACCTATGTCCGTACCTTGGCAAACGACCTGGGTGCGATGCTCGGATGCGGAGCTCACCTGGTTGAACTTCGTCGGATCAGTAGCGGTATTTTTTCCATCGAAAGTGCAATTCTATTAGAATCACTGCAGGAGAAATTCGCCGATGGGACCCTGTCCGGTCATCTGATCTCTCCGCTGCGGGCACTGTCGCATCTACCCCGGTTGACTCTCACTGAAGACGGTGCAAAAAAAGTTGGATTTGGCAGAGCACCGGTAGCAGACGATATTGAAACATACCCCACGGATGGTATTCTTGATGGACAAACAGTTTGCCTCGTTCGTGATGATAAACTGCTTGCGATTGGTTCCGTCAACGATGTAACAACGACGAATCAAGAGAAAACCATTAGTCTTTTAAGGGTTTTTACCTAGGTTTTCCTTTACACGACAGGGCTTTTATGATAGAAAAAAGAGCCTTCGCCGAACAATTGATGGATTATAAAAATATATTTTTTCTGGAAAGGGGGTGTGCAGAATGCTGGTAACCGAAAAGAAACAGGAAATCATTGAGACTCATAAACGTCATGAGAATGATACCGGTTCTCCTGAAGTGCAAATAGCGATTCTCAGCGAGAGAATCACGTATTTAACGGAACATTTCAAGGTTCACAAGAAGGATCATCACAGCCGACGCGGTCTGTTGAAGATCGTCGGTCAAAGACGCCGTTTGCTCGATTACTTAAAGAGTAAAGACGTTGAGAGATATCGTGCCATTATTTCCAAATTAGGCATCAGGAGATAAAAAAAGGCAGTATATCTCTTGGATAACGAGAGGTATATTGCCTTTTTATTTTTTACAACGGGCGTTACGCCCGTTCGTTTTTTGTTGGGGACGCGGGTAAAAGTACTAACGAACAAGGCGCGATCTTGTTAGTGTTTTTATCGACGGCCCCAACAAACAGCATGTTGGCTAGGAGGCCAGATAAATGAAACAAACTGTACAGGCAGAAATTCAAGGCAAAACGGTAACTATTGAAACAGGTTGGTTGGCAAAGCAGGCAAATGGCGCAGTCATTGTACGAAGTGGCGACACCATGGTCCTGGTTACTGCCGTAGGTGCAAAAACAGTAAAGGAAAACCAGAGCTTTTTCCCGCTAACGGTTAATTATCAAGAAAAAACATATGCTGGCGGCAAAATTCCCGGTGGCTTTTTCAAAAGGGAAGGTCGTCCTTCCGAAAAGGAAACTCTTACCTGCAGACTGATCGACAGGCCTATTCGTCCGCTCTTCCCCGAATATTTCCTCAATGAAACCCAGATCATGGCTACCGTTATCTCTGCCGACCGCGATAATGATCCGGGAATACTCTCTATTATTGGCGCATCGGCAGCTCTCACCATTTCCGATCTTCCTTTTCAGGGACCGATTGCCGGTGTTAGGGTTGGCAGGGTTGCTGGTAACTTCATCTGCAATCCGACGGCGGATGAACTTCTGGTAAGCGATATTGATATTGTTGTTGCCGGAAGCAAGGACGCAGTCATTATGGTCGAAGGCGGAGCTGATATGGTAAGTGAGCAGGATCTGCTCGATGCCATTTTCTTCGCGCATGAATCAATCCAACCGATCATTGCCGTTCAGGAAGAACTCCAGATCAAAGTCGGACTGCGGAAAATCGAAGTTATCGCCCCGCCTGTGGATGAGGCTCTCAGAGACCGTGTTTCAGCAATTTCGTTTGCAAAGATCAAGGAAGCTGTCAAAATCAAGTCCAAGATGGATCGCAAAGACGCTCTTTCCGCAATCAAGAGCGAAACCATCGAAGAACTTCAAGCCGAATTTGAGGGACGTGACAGCGAAATTGCCACATTCCTATCCGACCTGGAATATCAGATTGTTCGAGAGCATATCGCCATTGATGGCGAGAGAATAGACGGCCGCGACACGAAAACCGTCAGACAAATAACCTGTGAAGTTGGCCTGCTGCCACGCGTTCATGGTTCTGCACTGTTTACCCGTGGAGAAACACAGGCTTTGGTTGCGGCAACCCTTGGAACCAGCGTTGATGAGCAACGGATCGACTCTCTCTATGGAGAGTCAAAAAAACGCTTTATGCTCCACTATAATTTCCCCCCGTTTTCCGTTGGCGAGACAAGTATGCGTCTCGGTCCGGCGCGTCGCGAGATTGGTCATGGTGCTTTAGCGGAAAGAGCTCTCGCAAAAGTTCTCCCTTCTTTTGACGACTTCCCCTATACCCTCAGAATCGTCTCCGAGACACTTGAAAGTAATGGCTCATCCTCCATGGCAGCAGTCTGTGGCGGTACTCTTTCCATGATGGACGCCGGAATTCCGATCAAGGCTCCGGTCGCCGGCATTGCCATGGGGCTCATTAAAGAAGGAGATGCTGTAGTAATTCTTTCCGATATTCTCGGCGATGAAGACCATCTTGGCGATATGGATTTCAAAGTTGCCGGAACTGCCAACGGTGTTACCGCGTTGCAGATGGACATCAAAATTGCCGGTGTAACGCGTGAGATCATGAAAGAGGCATTGGACCAAGCCCGTGAAGGCAGGCTCCACATTCTCGAAAAAATGACCGGAGAACTTGCTGAACCCCGCCAGGAAATGTCGCCGTACGCGCCAAGAATTACCACAATTTATGTCAAAACTGACAAGATCAGAGACGTTATCGGCTCTGGCGGTAAAAACGTTCGTGGCATTACTGAAGCAACCGGAGTAACCATCGACATTGAAGATACCGGAAAGATTAATATCGCCAGTCACGACATGGCAGCCTGCGAAAAGGCCATCAAAATGATTCGCGACCTGACCGCGGAGGCCGAAGAAGGCAAACTCTACATGGGCACCGTTAAGAAGGTCATGGATTTCGGCGCATTTGTCGAAATCTTCCCTGGAACCGATGGACTTGTTCACATCTCGGAGCTTGACACCGAACGAGTTAAGAACGTCAGCGACGTCCTCCGTGAGGGTGATACGGTTTTGGTAAAATGTATAGGCATCGATAAACAGGGTAAGATAAAGCTTTCACGCAAAGAGGCTCTCGGTGCCACACTTCCGGAATAATCTATTGGCCAACCGCTGGAAATTACTATTTTCAGGGGTATAGTTATTACATGATAACCAAAACGGTTTTACATAAGGGAGTACGATTTATCAGTGAAACAATGCCTAACTCCCATTCCGTCTCAATCGGAATATGGATCACCAATGGCTCACGTAATGACCAGATTGATATAAATGGTGCCTCCCATTTTATCGAACACCTCCTATTCAAAGGAACACCAACAAGAAACGCATTGGACATCGCCCGCGAAATTGACTCCGTGGGCGGTGTCCTGAATGCTTTTACCTGCCGTGAATATGTCTGCTATTATGCGAAAGTTTTGGACGAAGCATTGCCCAAAGCCGTAGAACTTTTGGCAGATATCTTTTTAAATTCACTATTTGATCCAGCCGACATAGAAAAAGAACGAAAGGTCGTCTTTCAGGAAATCTGGATGCTGAAAGACAATCCTGACAGCTATATTCACGATCTTTTTTGCCAAAACCTCTGGAAAACACACCCACTCGGTATGTCTATCATCGGCACGGAAGAAACAGTTGGCAGAATCTCCCGGGAAACCCTTTTAGACTTCAGAAATAAACGTTTCTGTGCTGAAGATATCATCATCGCAGTCGCGGGAAACGTCGTTCACGACGAACTGATGGTTCTTCTTGAGAACCTGTTTACTGATGTTACTCCGGGAGCATATGCAAAGAACGAATCGACTCCTTCCTACAATAAACAAATAAACCTGAACAACAAGGATCTTGAGCAGGTTCATCTCTGCCTCGGTACAAAGGCCCTCCCCCAGAATAGCCCGAAAAGATATGTCGGGTACATTATAAACACGATCCTGGGTGGTGGCATAAGTTCCCGTCTCTTTCAGGAAGTTCGGGAAAAAAGAGGGTTGGCTTATTCTGTCTACTCCTACATTCTTTCGCATTCCGATGCAGGTACGTTTGTCGTGTATGCAGGTACCAAGAAGGAACAACTTTTTGAAGTTATCGAAGTAATTCTCCAACTCATGAATAAGATGAAGAGTGATCCGGTTGCCTCAGCTGAAATGCTTTTTGCAATTGACCATTTGAAGGGAAATCTTCTTCTATCGCTGGAAAGCACCGACAACAGGATGACAAAGCTGGCAAAAAATGAGATTTATTTCGATCGTCAGATATCCATCCCGGAAATCGTTTCCGGCCTGGAACGTGTCACTACAAATGATATTATCGATCTTTGCAATGAGCTTTTTCAGGACAATTTCCTGACTCTGGAACTGATGGGCAAACTGGATGATCTTTCCATCAAACCATCTTCTTTTTCTCTCTGATACCCCATGAATGATTCACTTTCCGTTAAAATCAGACGACTTCGTTCCACCAGTGTCAATCAATTACCGTGCTATATGACAACCCACTCCGCGGGAATGGACATTTACGCCGATTTAACGGACGAAATTGTTCTGTCTCCCGGTGAGCGAACCCTTGTCCCTACCGGAATTGCCCTGGAACTTCCAGATGGATATGAGGTCCAAATTAGACCCAGAAGCGGTCTTGCACTGCGACATGGCATAACCCTGATAAATTCTCCGGGTACAATCGACCCAGACTATCGAGGTGAAATTGCTGTTATTGTAATTAACCATGGCACGGATACATTTTCCATCAAATCCGGAGATAGAATTGCGCAGATGGTTTTTTCGCGATTCATCCGGGTTACATTCACCGAAGTCATGGAATTAACTGAAACTACGAGAGGCGAGGGCGGTTTTGGCCATACTGGAAAATGATACTTGCCTTTGAGCTTAAATTGATTTTGTTCTAACTCTGGACCATGTTCCCAGCCCTGCTCACGACCGATTTCCATCAAACAGTACCTTCAGGACTTACTGAATTTTATTTGTTTCAAAATAGGAGAGAAAATGCAGGATCCTCGAATCAAGGAAATGGCTTCCGTACTGGTTAATTATTCAACAGGGGTCAAGAAAAACGACATCGTGTTGATTAGTGCCTCGGGCTTCTCCTGTCTTCCTCTCGTGAAAGAAATTTATGCTCAGTGTCTAAAAAAGGGGGCAAAATATGTTGAATACGATTTCACAATTCCTGAGTTAAATCGTCTTTATTTTACCAATGCCGACAAAAGCCAGCTTGCCCACTTTCCCCAACACAAACTTGACTTCATGAAACAGGTTACCGTTTTTATCGGAATCGGCTCAGCTGAGAATTCGATGGTCATGGCACAGGTAAATCAGGAAAAGATGATTGCTTATTCGAAAGTTGTGAGACCGATAATCGACTGGAGGGTGAAAAACACCCGCTGGGTTGTTACGCGTTTTCCCACCCATGGTTCCGCCCAGGAAGCACGCATGAGTCTTGACGAGTACGAAGACTATCTTTTTTCGTCCTGCTGTATCGACTGGCAGGCAGAATCGAAGAAGCAGGACAAACTGATAAAACTCATGGACAGGGCCGAGAGGGTTCGGATTTCAGCATCGGACACAGAGCTTTCCTTCAACATCAAGGGGATGAAAAGTATAAAATGTGACGGCCGCTGTAACATTCCTGACGGTGAAGTCTATACCGCCCCGGTTCGCGATTCCGTAGAAGGATATATCACCTACAACTGCCCCTCAATCTACCAGGGGAAAGAATTTAACGATGTACGCTTCGAATTCTCCAAGGGAAAAATTATCAAGGCAACCGCTGCGGCGTCAAATACGTCATTGAATCGTATCCTTGATACAGATGAAGGCGCCCGTTTTATCGGAGAATTTGCTATTGGTGTAAATCCGAAAATCCGTGTTCCAATGCGAAATATCCTCTTTGACGAAAAGATCTTCGGCTCGATCCATTTGACCCCGGGTCAATGCTATGAGGAGTGTGACAATGGCAATAAATCCGCGGTTCATTGGGATTTGGTGAAAATTCTCACGGGCGACGGTGAAATATGGTTCGATAATGTGTTAATCCAAAAAGATGGATACTTCGTACATGAGGCTCTACTTGACCTGAATCCGGGGGACTGACAATGGTAATCGAAATTAACTCTGACAATCCACAACCCCGGCTTATTGCAAAAGTCGTTGAAATTCTTGAAAAAGGCGGAGTGATTACCTATCCAACCGACACAACATACGGAATCGGCTGCAGTATCATGAGCAAACGTGGTATCGAACGAATTTATTCCATTAAACAGCGTGAAAAAAACAAGCCGTTTTCCTTTATCTGTAGTGACCTTTCCGATATCTCCCGCTATGCCAAGGTAAGTAATTACCAATACAAGGTTATGAAGCGCCTTCTTCCCGGTGCCTTCACCTTTGTCTTAAATGCCACGAACATAGTTCCCGGTCTTCTGGTAACCAAGCAGAAAACGGTAGGAATAAGAATCCCTGACAATAAAATTTGTTTGGCTATCGTACAGGCGTTGGGCCACCCAATCATTACCACAAGTGCCAATCGATCAGGAGAAGAACCGATCGGTGACCCTTCCGTTGTTGACCAGGAACTGGGTAAACAGGTGGATCTTGTCGTTAGCGGCGGGATATTATCCGCGGCTGTCAGTTCAGTGGTAAGCCTCATTGACGATACGCCTGTAGTCCTACGTAAGGGGAGATCG
>JAJZQA010000358.1 GCA_021810985.1 Deltaproteobacteria bacterium | reverse complement strand
GAAAGGCCGGTACTCCGATATCGACGGTAAGTCCGCCTTTCACGTTTGCAACCACCTTACCTTCAACCAGCGCACCGGAATCGACAGCCTCCTCGATGTGTACCCAAACCTGCTCACGCTCAGCCTTTTTCCGGGAAAGAACGATATATCCGCGGATGTTTTCTTTTTTCTCGAAATAGACTTTCACGGCGTCACCGACTTTCACCGTGAGCTGACCGTTCTCATCCATGAACTCATTGAGAGGAATGCATCCTTCCGATTTGTAGCCGATATTGACAAGTACGTAATCAGGATCAATCTGTACGACAACACCCTCTACAATCTCGCCCACCGTAGGCTGACGCAAACTTTCCTGAAAAAGTTCTTCAAAACTCTCCTTACCGCCTTGATTAAAGTCATCATCCATATCATTATTGAGCCTATCCGACTCGTTGGTGATGTTGGTCAAGTCTTTTTCGTCATTCATCAAAGTTATACCCCCTGAAATTTCTATGTTTTCCCCGCTTTATCCTAGCACACCCTTGAAAATTCTCAATGTGTAGTATTATCATCTATGCGCTTGATTTGCTCAAGCACTTCGTCGATTACCCATTTGGGAGTCGACGCCCCCGCGGTAACCCCGACAGTATCAACCCCTTTAAACCAGGTTTTATCCAGTTGCTGCGCAGTCTCTATATGGTAGGTCTTCGGCTGCAATTCAGCGCAGACTTGGGCCAGCCGAGTTGTATTGGCACTGTTGTAGCCACCGATAACTATCATGCAGTCAACACGTTTTGCAAGCTCTTTGGCTTCTTCCTGCCGCACGGCCGTTGCGTCGCAGATGGTGTTGAAGACCCTGATTTCACTACCCTTTACCAGGCATTCCAAAACCACGTTCTTAAGATTCTCGAAAGACTGGGTTGTCTGGGCGACAATACAGATTTTTCCGGAAATCTTCAGCGTCGCGGCCTCTTCTCCTGATCCGACGACATACACCGGGCCCTTGGCGTACGAAACTATCCCTTGAACCTCGGGATGATCGGCATCTCCTACCACTACCACATCATAACCCGCCTGGGAAAGACTTTTTACATGTTCCTGAGCCTTTTTCACAAACGGACAGGTGGCGTCGACTATTTCAAGTTCCTTGCGACTGGCCTCCTGAAGCTCTTCCGAGGCAACACCATGGGAGCGGATGATAATTGCCCCGCTGTCAAGATCGGAAAGCGAGGTAAGAACCTTGACACCCATTTCCTCGAGACGCTGCACCACCTGCGGCGAGTGGATAATCGGACCGAGCGTAAAGGTTTTCCCCCCTTTGGCAGCAGCCTCAAAGGCCATCTGGGTTGCCCTTTTGACCCCGAAACAAAAGCCGGCCTGTTTAGCAAGGATTATTTTCAAACTAGTGTCTCCTCGACTCAAAATCAGTATTTCGTTTTACCAAGGAATAACCGGCAGCAGGCATTCCAAAAGGAAAACGATCGGCGCAAGGAATCGTCTCCTGTCTGTTCAGGCAGACACCTTTCGCTCCAACTCTTTCCGGCGCACAACTTTCTCCATCACGTTCAGCACCTCTTCAACGGAGATTCCGTCCGAGTCAATGGGCAACGCATCATCGGCCATGCGGAGAGGGGCATGTTCCCGCTGTTCGTCCTGAGCATCCCGGGCGATAACTTCCGCGATCGTCTTCTCGAGGGTTACCTTTTCACCCTTGGCCTGCAATTCGAGAAAACGTCTTCTGCCCCGTTCCTCCGGTGTCGCGGAAAGGAAAAACTTCACCTCGGCATGGGGAAAAACCACCGAGCCGATATCACGCCCTTCCAGGACAACATTGCCGGCGCGTCCCATCCGGCGCTGTTCATGCAGGAGCACATCGCGCACGACCTTTTGCGTCGATATCCGTGAAGTCAGGAGGCTGATTTCAGGGGTCCGGATGGCGTCGGAGACATCTTCGCCATTGGCGAGCACCCGGTACGAGCCGTCTTGTCGCACGAAGGTTATTTCCAGATCACGGCACAAGGCCGCAAGCGCAGCCTCATCATCCAGAATGATCTTGGCCCGCTGCACGCATAAGGCTACGGTACGGAACATGGCTCCCGTATCAATGTAAAGATAGCCAAGGCGCTCAGCCAGCTGGCGTGCGACCGTGCTCTTTCCAGCGCCCGACGGACCGTCGATTGCGACAACAATCCCTCTTTCGGTCTCCGAACCAGCACTCATGAGCGGCAGACCTTTTCGAGAAGCTCGAGAAAAGTCGGGAAGGATGTTGAAATGCAGTCCGTATCCGTGACGGTTGTCTCTCCTTGTGCCACCAACCCGGCAATGAGCATCGACATGGCAATGCGATGATCGCCGAAGCTGTCAACCTGGCAGCCCTTCAACTTTTCGGTACCGGTAATCTCCATACCGTCTTCGGTTTCCAGAACAGCGACTCCTGCCTTGGCCAGATTAGTGGCCATGGCGGCAATCCGGTCGGTCTCTTTGACACGTAGTTCTCTAGCATCCCGCAGGATCGTCTTACCTTCGGCGGAAGCAGCGGCAACACAGAGCACCGGAAACTCGTCAATGGCCCGTGGTACGAGATCACCACCGATTTCAATTCCTCGCAGATAAGAGGAACGCACCAGGATATCCGCAACAGGCTCTCCCGAGACCTCACGCTCATTTTGCAACTCAATGGAAGCACCCATTTTCAGCAGGATATCGAGAATTCCGGTCCTGGTGGGGTTGACTCCAACATTGACGATGAGTAGCTCTGAATCAGGGACCAGCAAGGCGGCCACAATGAAAAACGCCGCGGAGGAAATGTCGGCAGGTACCGTAACTTCTTTTCCCTCAAGCTCCCGACCGCCACGAACAACCGCGCCATTTGCACGCGGATCGA
>JAJZQA010000357.1 GCA_021810985.1 Deltaproteobacteria bacterium | reverse complement strand
GGTGGGTACGGACCTCTTCAGGCACAAGGAATTTCTCCTCCTCGGGCCAGCCGTAGAACTGTTTCGCCAGACGGATTTCATCCTCGCCGAGCGGTTCGCCGTGGGCCGCGGGGGTGTCCTGACGGTGGGGCGCGCCATAACCGATATGGGAACGGAGAATGATCAGGGAGGGACGCTCCGTTTCCGACCGTGCGGTGGTCAAGGCCGCCGTCAGGGTCTCAAGGTCATTTGCTTTATCACCCAGATTGACGACATGCCAGCCGTACCCTTCGAAGCGGCTGACCGCACTGTCGGAACAGGAAAGGGCGGTGCTTCCCTCGATGGTGATATGGTTGTCGTCGAAGATACAGATCAGCTTACCGAGCCCCAGGTGTCCGGCCAGCGAGGCGGCCTCGTGGGAAGCGCCCTCCATCAGGTCGCCGTCACCGCAGATTGCATAGGTGCAATGGTCGATGATGGTGTGGCCGGGCCGGTTGAACACCGCGGCGAGATGTGCTTCGGCCATGGCCATGCCGACACTGTTCATGATTCCCTGGCCGAGCGGCCCGGTAGTGGTCTCGATACCGGGGGTGTGGCCGAACTCCGGATGGCCGGGCGTTCTGCTGCCCCACTGGCGGAAATTCTTCAGATCGTCCAGCGACAGGTCATAGCCGGTCAGGTGGAGAATGGCATACTGCAGCATGGAGGCATGTCCGGCCGAGAGAACGAAGCGGTCCCGGTTGAACCAGGCGGGATTCCGCGGGTTATAACGGAGAATCCGCTGCCAGAGGACGTAGGCAAGGGGCGCCAAGGCCATGGGCGTACCCGGATGACCGGAGTTGGCCTGCTGGACCGCATCCATGGAAAGCGTGCGGATCGTATTGATACTTAAGGTTTCAATGTCGTGCGCCATGTTCATTTCCCTCCCGGAAACTTTGCCGGCAATCGGCTTTCAGCAACCAAACCTGTTGCCGGTGCTGTAAATATATAGTATTTTCCGGCCAGGGCAAACTCTAAAGATCGGCAACCCTTGCCGGTATTGTATTTCCGGCGGTTCCCGCTACACTGGGAAAGAGTGAGTAATTCTCTTTCTGGTCTGTAGGGAAGAATCAATGAAACAGCGCCTCCTACTTTTTACACTTGCGTTCCTTCTTTCCTGGCAGGTGTTCCTGCCGGCGACGCCGCAGGCCGCGCCCAGCGAAGAAGAGATCCTGAAACAGATCGGTGTGGACGAAAAGCCGGGGGCCCGGGTGCCTCTCGATCTCCCCTTCAGCGACCAGCACGGCAAGAAAGTAACCCTCGGGAGGTACTTTGCCGGAAATCCGGTCATCCTGACCTTGAACTTCTTTTCCTGCCCAATGCTCTGTCCGCTCACCTTTCGCAACCTGGTGAAAAACATCAACAAGATACAAGGTCTTTCCCTGGGTAAGGATTTTACCATCGTGACCGTCAGCTTCGATCCCGCTGAAACCGCGGCCAGGACCAGGGAAAAAGCGGCGGAGACCCATGCCATGCTCGGTAAAATCAGCGCCCCGAAACAGACCTGGCCATTTCTGTTCGGCGCTCAACCACAGATCGAAAAACTTACCAGCGCCGTGGGCTACCGTTACCTGTCACTGGGAAAAAACAATTTTGCCCACCCGGCGGTGCTGGTGATCCTGACGCCCGACGGCAGAGTGGCCCGTTACCTGTACGGACTCGAACAGGAACCGCGGGATCTCAAGCTGGCGCTGATTGAAGCCTCCGACGGCAAGATCGGCGGCTCAACCGTTCTCAACCGGGTACTCCTCTACTGCTTCCATTATGACCCGGTTGGGAAAAAGTACGCCCTGGCCGCCATTAACATCATGAAAATAGCCGGTGGCATGGTGCTGCTGCTCCTGGCACTGCTGGTCTTCGGCCTGTGGCGCGCCGAGAAGCGCCGCGCAGTAACGAAATCCGGGGATGATACCTGATGCCAAACGATCCTAATACCCAAGGAAATGTCTCCCTGATTGCCGGTCAGGTAGATGACGTCTTTCTCTTCATCACCCTGATGGGGCTGATCTTTTTTGTCATTACCCAGGGCTTTCTCATTTACTTTGCCGTCAAATACCGGCGAAAAAAACGGGAAGAACCGGGTGAAACACCGTACATCACCGGGAATCACTGGCTGGAGGCGATCTGGATCGTGATTCCCTCCCTGGTGGTCCTGGCCATTTTCATTTACGGGTATGTGGTCTATCGCGATATCAGGACCCCGCCGCCGGATGCCGTGGAGATTCAGGTGACCGCCCGGCAATGGCTCTTTCAGTTCACCTACCCCGACGGCCGGAGCACCGTCAACGAGGTCAGGGTGGAGGTGGGAAAACCGGTCAAGTTCCTGATGACGTCAACGGACGTGATTCACGGCTTCTACCTCCCCGATTTTCGGGTCAAGAAGGACATCCTGCCGGGCAGCTATACTTTCCTCTGGGTGCAGCCGGAAA
The DNA here is from genome assembly GCA_021810985.1 of Deltaproteobacteria bacterium. Taxonomy (GTDB): domain Bacteria; phylum Desulfobacterota; class Desulfuromonadia; order Geobacterales; family Geobacteraceae; genus RPRC01. The sequence goes on along the minus strand of JAJZQA010000357.1, from coordinate 421 downwards.
AGGTTGGCCGCTACGACGTCTTCTGCACCGAATATTGCGGCACCGGCCACTCGGTCATGCGGGCGGCGTTGATTGTCCTGAGCCACGAGGACTACGAACAGTGGTCAAAACAGGAGAAAAAGCCGGAAACCCTGCCCCTGGCCAAACAGGGTGAGGAACTGGTGGAGCAGTCCGGCTGCCTCGCCTGTCACTCTCTGGACGGCAGCGCAAAGATCGGACCGACCCTGAAGGGTTTGTTCGGCAGGACGGTATCCCTCGCGGACGGAAAAACCGTCGTCGCCAACGAAGACTATCTGCGGGAATCGCTCCTCGACCCCGGAGCAAAAATCGTGAAGGATGTTCCGCCGGTCATGCCGACTTTTCAGGGAGTTTTGAAGGATTAGGAAATTACCGCGATTATCGCGTATTTGAAGACGCTGAA
>JAJZQA010000356.1 GCA_021810985.1 Deltaproteobacteria bacterium | reverse complement strand
GATCTCGGAAGGCTCATCGAAAAATAGGACGGTCGGATCAAGGGCCATGGCCCGAGCAAGACCGGCCCTTTTTTTCATTCCTCCCGAGAGTTCCGAGGGAAGGTGATTTTCAAAGCCGCTCAGGTTGACCATGTTTAATTTCATGCGCACGATCCGGTCAATGTCCTCCCGGTCAAGGTCAGTGTATTCTTCGAGGGGCAATGCGACGTTTTCCGCCAGTGTCATGGAGCCGAATAGGGCGGCTGATTGGAAAAGCACTCCAATGTTTTGCCGAATTGTTTTCAGCGCGGTTTCGTCATGGGTAGCCACATCGATATCGTTGATAAGAACCCGGCCTGCCGCCGGCTTATACAAACCGAACATGTGCTTCAGCAGGGTGGATTTCCCGCAACCGCTGCCGCCGAGAATTACCAGGATTTCACCTTTCATTACCTGAAAACTTACATCCTGGAAAATAACGTTCTCACCGTACTGTGCGGTCAGGTTTTCCACAACGATAATCGGTGTAGTTTCGGGTACGGTCACAGGTCAGCCTTTCGATTGGAATGATAGCTGCTTCACAATGGGCTCTCTTCGAATATTCCGTCGTTTTATCGCGGACGGGTTTCGACAACCGTCGGTACGTCAGCGGATGTAGTAGAGTATGATGGCAAAAAGTGAGTCCGCGACAATTATGAGGAAGAGTCCTGCAACAACGGCTGATGTGGTGTATTTTCCCACTGCCTCCGCGCCTCCCCGGACCCGGAAGCCTCTCTGGCAACCAATTCCAGCGATAAGGATGGCAAAGACCACCGCTTTGACAAGGCTGGAAACAACATCGAAGATGCTGATACTCTTGATTGTCTGGTGCACATAGGTAAACACGGTTAAATCGAAACCGAGCACTCCCACCGTCATGCCACCGAGTATCCCGAACAGGTCAGCATACAGTGTCAGGAGCGGAACAACCACCATGGCCGCGAGTACTTTCGGCAGAGCGAGAAAGCGGATCGGATCAAAGCCCATGGTTACCAGGGCATCCACTTCTTCATTTACCATCATGGTACCGATTTCTGCCGCGAAAGCCGACCCGGAACGTCCTGCGATAATGATTGCCGTCATGATCGGGCCCAGTTCCCTGACCATGCCGAAGCCGACCAGTGAGGCCACATACAGGTTTGCCCCGAATTGCTTCAGTTGCAGAGAGGACATGAACGCGATGATCATGCCGAGCAGGAAGCTGAGCAGAGCGACGATGGGCAGACCATCCTGCCCGGCTCTTTTTACATAGAATATGAAATCTTTCCAACGTACCGACCGAGGGTTGAGAAATGAGAGGAAGAGTACTTCCAGGAGACCACCGAGAAAGGTCAGCAGATTCGCGAAATCTTTGCCGACCGTCAGGCTTACTTGACCAATCTGTTCCAGAACGGTCTCTGTTGCTTTGGGCGGGGGCGGGGGGGCAGCCAGAACGGCTGAACGGTCGATCAGGCTGAGAATTCCTGCTGCTTCCTTACTCATATTTTCAGCGGCGAGCGGGATAGAAATTTCAGCGGCGTACCTTTCCATCTCCATGAGCACCAGCGCGCCCGCGCTGTCGAGGTAATCTACCCCCGCCAGGTCGATGCGTAAGTCTGAGGGCTTCAGTTCTTGGAGCAGGGAGCGGAGCTCACTTTTTAGGGCTGTCTGGGTCTGGAGAGACATTTGACCTGACACGCTGAGGTGCAGCTGTCCGCCAGGGGCCTCCGCGTAGCTTAATGAATAGCTATGGGATGTTTTTTGGTTTGTTTTCATGGGGCACCGTCTGTTTGGCTGTTAAAGTCCAAAGACATGAACTGCGCCTCGGTGATGCCGGTTTGACGCAGATATTCGGAATCAATGCCGAGGATGATGACCCCAACGAGTTTTGTCTTATTTATGAGAGGAACACAGATGATGTAAACTTTTGCTCCACCTTGGAGATAAAGGCTTGAGGTGATGGTTTTTCTTTTTTGAATTACATTTGCGATGACATGGTAATTGCCGTAGTTCTGGCTGCCTGACAATAGTGTTTTGGTCCTGCTGGTAATGGTAACCCCATGGCTGTCCAATAAGGCCAGGAAAAAGGGTGATTTTTCGTCTGATCCATTCAGGTCGGCATAGAGCTTGTCGAGAATAGCTTTGACCTGCTTGCGCTTTTTTCGCTGAAAATTTACGGAGAGTTCAGGGAGGACCGGATCAACTATTGTCTGAATCCGATTCTTAAGCGAAAGTGTCTCGGGGCCCGGGGAAACTTTGTCTGACGGGCACCCTGAGAGAAACGCAAGGATACATGCTAGAATAATTATTGGCTGAATCAAAGTCGTGCCACGTGGCGAAGATAGTGGAGAGCTTGCCATTTTCATGAAAAACCATTCAGTGCCGGTCATCGGATTTCAGGAATTGACCGCGGGTAGTTTTCGTCAATCAACTGCGGGCAAAAATGTCTTGCGGCCGTTGACAATAGCACGCAGTGGCTTTTGTACCAAAACGAAGTGTGAATTATAGCAAGAATTGCCGTTTTGACAAAGGGAAAGGTGCTGAATGCCAGAAGATCTCCGAAATCTCAATTTTCCGGGAATTTCGGGCCAGTTAAGTTCAGTCCGGAAGAAATGGTCCCTATTATTTTAGGTACATATCGACTGCCCTGTTATGCTCTTCCAGGGTTCTGGAAAAATGGTGAGTACCGTCTTTTCGGGCAACAAAGTACAGGTACGGCGTACGTGCGGGGGTGAGTACCGCTTTAATTGAATCTTCTCCCGGGTTCCCGATGGGGCCAGGGGGGAGACCATTGATGCTGTAAGTGTTATAGGGTGTTTCGCGCAGGATGTCTTTTTTCGAGATCTTGCCGGCAAAGGCACGAATGCCGTAGACCGCGGTGGGATCGCAGATCGGA
>JAJZQA010000355.1 GCA_021810985.1 Deltaproteobacteria bacterium | reverse complement strand
GGCCACACCCGATTTCTGGGACAGCAGTTCGCCATCGGCAATACTCTTCTCGGCAAGATTTATCGCCTCGACGGCCCGCTTGGTTTCTACCTGAACGCCCTGAATAAGATCTTCGATCTCGCGGGTTGAACTGCTGGTCCGGTCCGCCAGTTCCTTGATCTCATCCGCGACAACCGCGAATCCTTTGCCCTGCTCCCCCGCCTGGGCGGCGATGATTGCGGCATTGAGCGCAAGAAGATTCGTCTGCTCGGCAACCTCGTTGATCACCGAGAGAATTGTGCCGATATCACTGGCTTTTTCCGAAAGAGTGACGATCACTTCATGGGTTATGTGGGAGGAGCGTTTGATCTCCTGCATGCCTTTGATGGTTGCTTCAACCGAGACTTTGCCCGTTTCGGCGTCTCGCCGGACTTCCTCGGAAATTGCCGTGGTGTCCAGGGCGCTCTTTTCCACCTGGCGGATTGAGCTGTCCATCTGGATAACGGAAGAGGCGGTTACGGTCGAGGAGTCGATGAGTCCGTTGACACTGTCGCTGATATGCTTGATGGCCGCGGCCATTTCGATGATGGATGAACTGACATCATCCACCGATTGCGAGAGATTTTCCACGTTCAGGGCAACTTCTTCGACGCTGGCTGCCATTTCCAGCACCGATGAGGAGTTTTCCGAAGCAGAGAGGGAGAGCCCATCAATGCCGTGGGATACCTCCTTGATGGAAGCGTTGATTTCCGCGACTGCCGACGAGGTTTCCGCAACCCGGCCATTTGATTGCTCGGCCCCGTTGACGACTTTTTTTGATGCGTCGGAAAGGGTGCGGGAAATCCGGGAGAGTTCCAGTGATGAAACATCTACCTTCGAAACCATGTCATGGAGCATTTCCACCAGCTTGTTCAGTGATCCTGCCAGTTCGCCGATTTCATCGTCGCTCTCGACGGTGAGTCGGGAGGAGAGGTTGCCATCCTGTACGACCGTCTTAGCAAATTCGGCCTCCCGGGAGATTGCCCGAACCAGCGAGAAGGCGAGGGATCCGGCTGCAAGGAGCAGCAGGAGAAACAGTCCGCCACCAACTCCGAAGCCCATGATAACGGTCTTGGAGGCATAGGCGGTTTCCTGGACTTGCCTGTCGGCAGCTTCGGAACGAAGTGCTGCGATCAGGCTGTCCAGGGTGGCTATTGCCCGGTCGTGCCGGGAGAGCCGGGCCGCTGACAGCAGTTCTTTCAGCCGTGTCGGGTCTCCCTGGTCGGCCGCGGGAATGAGTTCATCCCGGATGACGGTTGCCAGCTCATCCCAGGCTTTCCGGGCTTCAGCCAGCGTATCTTTTGTGCCTTGCGTGGAAATGGCATTGGCAAGTGTCGAGAATTCCGTCTGAATGTTCGCGGTGCTTGTGGTGATGGAGGCTTTTACCTTGCTATTGCCGGGATTTGCAGCCAAGCCCAAGAGCTCTGCGCGAAGCTTCATCACGTCGAATTTCAGCTGCAAACTTTCATCAAGCGTGTCACGGGCGTGAATGACTTTCTGGTAGCTGTCGCTGCCGATTCTGACTCTGGCGAGGGTCTGGTAAACAGCCAGTGTTATCAGCAGGGAACCGATGAGCAGCACCATCATCAGCAGGAGCATCTTTGTGCGCAGGCGCAGCGTGCCGAAGATCTTCGCAATATCAGCAAAACCCATCGTTTATCCCTCCGCGGCTCCCGGTTTCAAACGGGATCGAGTACGTCAATTCCGGCAAGCGGTCCGTTCCTTTTTCAGATACGGGAAACCGGTAGCGGATCTGGCAAAAGCTATGAAAACTTGTGCACTTGTAGCACCAGACGGCTTTTTTTTCAAGGTAAAAACGTGCCGAAACCTTCCCGGAGCAGTGCAGGATCAGCTTTTCGTCGCTGCGTTCTTCTATTCTGGCGGACGTCGAAAGTAGCGGCCCGGCCGCAGTTTTTCTCCGACGGAGAGGGCTGTGGACTATTAATTCATGGAAGGACCGAGCCGCTTCTTTCCGCTTGACAGAAAATAGCGACATGTTACAATAAACAGCTCGATGGCCCCGTGGCGGTCGACCCTTAAAAAGAATCGTCACATTCATGCGTTAAGCTGTCAGAAAAGTCAATAACCGGGAGACTATCCTTGAAAAATCAAACCAGTGATCTTGGCTCGTCCTTGTGGCGCTTCTTTTCCTCTCTGAAACTCACCATTTTTCTCCTGATTGGTCTGGCCGTGGTATCGATTATCGGAACGATCATCCCCCAGGGAAATCCCCCCCCGGTAGAGTATCTGCAGGCCATTTCCCAAGCGAAATACGAACTGTACAGCAAGTTGGGCTTCTTCAATATGTACCACTCCTGGTGGTTTGTCCTGCTGCTGTACCTGCTCACGATGAACCTGGTGGCCTGCTCCCTGCGCAGGCTTCCCCATGACTGGAAGCTTATCCTTGAGAAGGAACCGACACTCGATGAGCGTCAGGAAAAATCCCTGGCGAATGTACAGACCTGGAAAGTCTCGCAGAGTGCCGCGGACCTCAAGAAGTCAGCCGCGGAAATCCTCGGCCGGGGGCTGGCGACACCGGTAGTCACGAAGGTCAATGACGAATATCATCTCTACGCCGAGAAAGGCCGCTACAGCCGGCTGGGGGTCTATATCCTCCATTCCAGCATCATTATTGTCTTCATTGGCGCAATGATCGGGTCTTTTTTCGGTTTCAAGGGCTTTGCGCAGATTCCGGAGGGCGATTCCATCACTACGGCGTCAACCACGACCGGAAAGGTCATTGATCTCGGATTCGCCGTGCGCTGCGATTCCTTTTCCCTGACCTTGTACGATACCGGGGCTCCGAAAGAATATCGCAGCGTCCTGAGTGTCATCGAGAACGGCAAGACCGTCATCGACAAGCGGCCGGTAATTGTCAAAGAT
>JAJZQA010000014.1 GCA_021810985.1 Deltaproteobacteria bacterium | reverse complement strand
ATCTATTATAGTTCGGGAAGACCTTTTCCGCTGCATAGTACGTCATGGCCAGGATGCTACCGCCCCTGTCCTTCATCAGCGGGTACGCTTCCCGGGCAAGTGCAATCAATGAATAGGCGCTGATATCCATGGCAAGGGCAAATCCGGCCCTGCTGGTATTGAGGAAAGAACCTTTCAGCTCGTCCCGGTTGGCAAAGGCAAGGGAGTGAATCAGGATATCAATTCCGTCCCACTTCTTGCCAATTTCGGAAAAAACCTTTTGAATGTCTTCATCACTCGTCACATCGCACGGCAACACCTGGCTGACGCCAATGCTTTCCGCCAGAGGAAAAACCCTCTTGGCGATGGCGTCGTTGGCATATGTCAGGGCGAGTTCCGCCCCCTCTTCCTTAAAAGCCTGAGCTATAGCCCAAGCGATACTTTTTTCATTCGCAACTCCAAAAATTACCGCTTTCTTCCCATCAAGCAGACCCATCATCATCCTCCGTAAAACAGACCGAATTAAAAACCTTAGCACCGCGATGCGGTGATTATTACCCTGTGAACAATCGCGATCACCAAGCCAGAAATACCTGGGAAGGCAAACACCTCACGCCACATTCGTTCGGAATAATAGTTGAAAAAGCTATTTTTTGCAACAGGCGTCCGGAATGCACGAAATTTTTCATTCCGAACTGTTAATTTGACCCCGCACATGTTTATCCACACTGCCGATAGTCACCGGAAAATCTCTTGCCAACCTCACAAAAAAGCACCGAAAACCGCAGAGCGTAATACAGGAAAAACCATCCGGGCTTCTCAACAAAACTCTTGCCTTTTTCCGCTCCTGTGCTATCATGCCTAAAATTTAGGCACAAAGTCCTGTTCTGTGAGAAAAGTAATGCATAGCGCCCTTACCATCGGCTCCCTTCACATATCCCCCCCCCTTATCCTCGCGCCCATGGCAGGGATCAGTGATTTACCGTTCCGGCTCCTGGCAAGGAAAGAAGGAGCCCCACTATGCTTCACCGAAATGATCAGCGCGGAAGGACTGAAGCGAAATGGGAAAAACACCCTTGCCCTCTTGCAAAGTTCTTCACTTGACAGACCACTCGGCATCCAGCTTTTCGGCGGAGATCCGGCGTCCCTTGCCGAGGCGGCACGCATGATTGAGCCAGATTGTGATCTCATCGATATCAATATGGGATGCCCGGTGAAAAAAGTGGTTTCCGGGGGAGCTGGCAGTTCGCTGCTCAGGACCCCTCTCAAAGTTGCCGAAATCATTCGTTCGGTGAGAAAGGCCACGAGCCGTCCTTTGACGATAAAGATCCGCACCGGCTGGAACTCCACGGAAAAGTCATTTCTGGAGATCGGCCGGATTGCCGAACAAGAAGGCTGCGATGCCATTACCTTGCACCCTCGTACCCGTACGCAGATGTTCTCCGGCTATGCTGAGTGGGAAAAGATCAAAGAACTGAAAAACGCCGTCGCACTCCCGGTCATCGGTAGCGGAGACATCTTTTCCAGTCAAGACGTTATGGACATGTTTTCCCAAACAGACTGCGATGGCGTGATGATCGCACGAGGCGCCATGGGCAATCCCTGGATTTTCAGGGAGGCGGTGGCGAGGCTCGCGGGTAAAACTCCCTCAGGTCCTGGCAAAGAAGAACGTCACGCCACCGCACTTATCCATTTTGAGCATCTTTGTCAGCTTTATGGCGAGTATACCGCCGTCGCGGAGATGAGGAAGCACCTTTCCTGGTACGTGAAAGGACTCGCGGGTGCGGCCCGTTTTCGTTCACAGGTGAACACACTCGGGGAGAAACAGCAACTGCGGCAGGCAATTACTGATTTTTTTACCCTGGTGGAGCATGAGCGAGAATGAACATAGCCTAAAAGGCTATTTTGCCCATGTAATCGATAGCGTCGGCGATGGAGTGATCGTGCTTGACAGGCAGAGCAAGATTACCTTTCTCAATCCTGCCGCGGAAGAAATCACCGGCATCTCGCGTCGACTGGCGGTAGGAAGCAAATTCATCGAGTTCTTCCGGGGAGAAGACGTCCTGTTGGAGATGGTCGCTAAAACATCTGAAAGCGGCATGACCATATCCGACCATGAAAATGTTGTCCTCAAAAAAGGCCCGAATGTAACCCCGGTCAATGCGACAACCTCGCCGCTCCTGCTGGCAAACGGAGAATGCATCGGGATCGTTCTCGTTCTGCGTGACATAAGCAACATCAGGGAACTGGAAGATGCTGTTCGCCAGGCAGACCGCCTTTCAACACTGGGAACGTTGGCAGCGGGACTCGCACATGAGATCAAAAATCCGCTGGGGGGTATCAAAGGTGCGGCACAGCTGCTTGAGCGGGAACTCCCGGACGGCAGCGAACTGCGGGATTACACTTCGATCATGCTGAAGGAGGTTGGCAGAGTAAACCGGATTGTGGAAGAGCTCCTGAGCCTGACCACCCCCCGGAAACTGGAGCTTTCTCACGTGGACATACATGAGTCGATCGGGGACATCATCACGCTTCAGAAACGGGCATCGGTCACAAAAAACATCGCCTTTGTCCAGGACTTTGATCTGAGCATTCCGCCCATTCTGGCCGATGAGGCACTGATTACCCAGCTCTTCCTCAATCTCATCAAAAACGGAGTTGAGGCGATTACTGATTCCGGCCAGATCCGGGTTTCAACACGAGTTCTTTCCGACTACAGCATGACCAAAAAGGGAGAACGATTCTCACGCATGGTTGTGATCGACGTGACCGATGACGGCCCGGGCATCCCGAAAGAAATGATCGAAAATCTTTTCACTCCGTTCTTTACTACCAAATCAAAGGGAACCGGGTTAGGACTGGCAATCTGCCATAAAATCGTTAACGAACACCGCGGTATCATCAGGGTAGATTCGGAACCGGGCAAGGGAACGGCCTTTACGGTTATGCTTCCCCTGGTACGATAATACGTCATTTATTCAAGCACCTGGAGGCAAACTTTTCATTGGCTTCCAGAGCTGATTGCGGCTCGTATCGTTCTAGAAACTGAAAATAAAGAAGGAATCAATATGTCACTCAATAAAATTCTCGTAGCCGATGATGAAGAAAGTATGCGTTGGGTTCTCTCCAAGGCCCTCAAAAGAAAAGGTTTCAGCGTTGATCTCGCCAAGGACGGCGATGAGGCCCTGAGAATGATTCAGTCCTCACACTATGATATGGCCATCCTGGACATAAAAATGCCCGGGCTGTCCGGGCTTGAATTACTCGACCAGATCAGAGAATTGAAAAAAGAGCTTCTCGTCGTGATAATGACCGCCGAAGCAAGCATGAAAAATGCCGTGGAAGCGATGAAACGGGGCGCCTACGACTACATAACCAAACCATTTGACCTGGATGTTATCGACGCCATCATCGAAAAAATCGACAAGGCACGGGAGATGACCTCCCAGGTTTCACTCTTGAAAGAGGAACTCAAGGACCGCTATCAGCTGGAGAAAACCATTATCGGCAATTCCCAGGCCATGCGGGAAATCTACAAAACCATCGGCAAGGTTGCGCCGAGCGACATTACGGTGCTGATTCAGGGTGAGTCCGGAACGGGGAAAGAGCTGATCGCTCGAGCTATCCACTTTAACTCGAAACGGCTGGGGAAACCATTCATCGCCATTAACTGCGCGGCCATCCCGAAGGAACTTCTGGAAAGCGAACTTTTCGGATTTGAAAAAGGGGCCTTTACCGGGGCTGTTGAAAGAAAATTGGGGAAATTCGAACAGGCAAACGGTGGAACCATCTTTCTGGATGAAATCGGCGATATGCCCCTTGATCTTCAGGCAAAGATTCTCCGTGTTCTGCAGGAAAAAGAAGTTACCAGAACCGGCGGCAATCAGAGCATCACTGTTGACACCCGTATTGTTGCCGCAACGAACCAGGATCTCGAAGGAAGTGTCCGGGAAAAGACTTTCAGGGAAGACCTGTACTACCGACTCAATGTTGTGCCGATTCACCTCGTCTCTTTACGTGAGCGAAAAGAGGATATCCCCCTGCTCGTGGACTACTTCCTCAAAAAGGCTTGTTCGGAAATGGAAATATCCACCAAGCAGTGCAACCAGGATGCTCTCTCGCTGCTTTCATCCTATTCCTGGCCTGGCAACGTAAGGGAACTGGAAAACACCATCAAGCGAGCCGTCATCCTCTCCTCTGACCCGCTGCTGACGGTTGAAGACTTTTCCGGGCTCAGGCCAAACATCGGCACCTCATCTCGTAATGAAGATCTTTCCCTTGAGGCGCTGGTGGAAATGAAGCTGCGATCAAGCCTCGGAAACCTCGACAAAATGGAGTCCGGGGACCTTTACGGCCTGATACTCGAGCAAATGGAACGGCCGCTTATCCGCTTTGTCCTTGAAAAAACGCGCGGAAACCAGGTGAAAGCCGCGGAAATTCTCGGCATTAACAGAAATACCCTGCGGAAAAAGATTCAGGAACTCGACATAGAGGTAAAGAAGGACTAATAAGACTGACACGCTGGCCGAATGAAGCGAGGGGAAAATTACGATGAAACATCTTGAACGGTTTACTATCGACGCCACGTCAACTTTGCTGCTGGTAATCGATATCCAGGAAAAACTCTGCAAAGCCATGGACCCGAAGATCCTGGCGAGCACGACCGGCAATGTTTCCATTCTTTTGGAGGCGGCTCGGGACTTGAGCATTCCGGTCCTGGTAACGGAACAATATCCGGCCGGCCTGGGCTCTACCCTAGCCGAATTGAAGGAGACTGCCGCGGTCACCCCCCTGGAGAAGATGAGCTTCAGCTGCTGTGGTGATGAAGGAATTCTGGCGAAGATTGCCGAGTCAGGACGGAAAACAGTTATCGTTACCGGAATGGAAACTCACATCTGTGTACTCCAGACCGTTCTTGATCTTCTAAAAAACGGCTATAACGTTCAGGTAGTCAACGACGCCGTCATCAGCAGGAAAAAAGAGAACTGGCGGATCGGCCTCTCCCTGGCGGAATCTGCCGGAGCCCTGATCAGTTCCACGGAAACACTACTCTTTCAACTTCTGCAACGGGCAGGGACAGCCGAGTTCAAGAAACTGTCGAAACTGGTGAGATAGATCCAAATTGCCCACCTAACCTGCTGAAACTAATTAGTTTACATCCGGAAACTCCGGGAAGATATCAAGAGGGACGGAGCGGGGCTTTCACGGAGCCTCTCGTTCGGACCGGCTGCAGGATCGAGGGAGCACGCCTGTCTCCAAGGGAATACCTCTTCTGTCGTTGTCGTCCGGCGTCCGATTGCGAGGGGCTTCGGGGAAGTTCCGGTCCGGCCCCAACTGGCACTTTCCGGATAAATACTAATTGTCCAGCCGGCTTTTGGCCAGAAAACGCTTGAACGCGGAAAGAGATTCTCCGGCAATCGCGGTAAACTCGAGCCCGAACCCCGGTGGATATTCTTCCTTGATTTTTTTCGCGGTGGAATTTTTCCACCGCACCACTCCCTTTGCCTGGATAAGGGCCCCATTCGCCTCAGTCAGGGCAAACGTAAGTACAATCTCGGTTCCCACATCGAGATCGTACTCCGTTGCGACAAAAATTCCCCGAGCGCTCAGATCCAGAATGGTTCCGGTCATGGCAACGCGGAACGCCTGAAACCGGATCGCGGAGGTAAATGGGATCCGCGCCTCCCTGCGATCCAGCTCGGGAATAAAACGGCGAATCGCATCGAGATACAAACCTCTTTCAAACGGTTTTGTCAAAAAGCCATCGCAGCCCGCATTTCGGCAGATTTCATGATCGTCATCTTTCCCCGCGCTCGTGGCCATGATGACCGGGATGGAAGAAAGCGCCGGATCAGCTTTAATGGCCGAGCAACATTCGGCGCCGTTCATCCTCGGCATGTGCAAATCCATGACCAGAAGATCAGGATGCAGGATCCGGGTCTTTTCAAGAGCTTCAAGACCATCCTTTGCGCAGAAAACGCTGATACTCGACATCTTCAGAAAATCCTTCTGAATCTCAAGGAACATCGCGGCATCATCAACCAAAAGCACTTTTTTCGGCATCAGCGCTCCACCCTTACAGCAGGCACGGCATTATACCAATTCCAGATCAAGGATGATCTCAAGGCGGTGAGGGCTGAGGCTGCGAGGCGTACTGAAAAGTACGTCGAGCAGCCGAAGACGAGCCAACGCTGAGAGGGCTTTGATCGGGAAGTGGAATTACTCACCCGCAACCAGTTCGCGTGCGACAATATCGTGATTCAACCAGAAAACCGGTGCGCCCGGCTCCCAGGAAGTCCGGTTCATCAGCCGGCCGACAGCCTGGAAAACCGCCCTTGAAAGCTCCGCGCAAACGATGTTTTTCGAGTCTTTGTTCATATCCAGCATCGAAGTAGCGCTGGTCAGCATGAGAGCCGACTGTTCCGGATTATTGTGGTGCGGCCAGGAAGAATACTCGTGAAATGGCTTCAGCAAGGCATCGGCTAAATACCGGTCGGCATCGGCAAGAAGGGTCTCCACGGTGATTCCTTCCTTGAGCAGCTCGTTGCAGGCAGCGGTAATGCGTTCGAGACACGCTCCGCCACCCTCCTTCCGCAGTGCCTTCAGCAAAGGATAGAGAGAAATTTCCACCCCAAGGAACAGAGCACTTGAGTTGGTTTGAATTTCCGGGCAATTGAACACGGTGGCACGCACGCCCTGCTCCCAGGCCGCGGTGGCTACCTCCTCAAGGCGCATCTTGGCCCAGCCTTGCAGATACGGGGCATAGGACTGCCAGGTATAGACCTCTCCGATGAGTACCTCGCAACCGTGGTAACCATAGGCGGTATAGGCGACCTTATTGCCCGCGGATTCAATCCGCTCACGAATAGGCCGGGAAAAATCAATCAAGTGTTGAAAGGTGTTGGCGGTCACTTCGTCAAAAGAGGCGCTGCAGAGTTTCCCCAGATCCGTTCCCCAGAAAACTTCGGAGGGAGTGAAGCGCTCCCCCTGCCCCTTGAACACCCTGTTCAGGATCGGCATGAGGATCCGGGCTCGCGGAATGCCGCCCGCCATGGTATGAGAAAAAAGAACATTGACCCCATCCGGGATCAGCGCATCGATTGCGTCCATGACCTTGGTGAGATTCCCGGAAAAACGGTCAATTCCAGCCTTCCTTGACTGCTCGATCGCGTCCCAGTCAAGTACCGCCGTTTCCCAACCATCGGTCTTGATCCCCTTCAACTGATCAACGGGAGCAATGCCCGACGCTGAGCGATCCATATCGAACCCTGCCTCAAGGGGGATGTTGATTATTTTCCCGCCAAGAACCTTTTCGGATTCAACCAACTCATCCTCGGTTAAAGGCCGGAGCGAACCATCGGTTTCGCGCCTTCCCACGGTGATGCCGATGACCGTCATTCCCGCTCTTCGGGCTTCATCCACCAGTCCGTTTGCATAGCCGCGACCAAAAAGTTCCCCAAAAAGAACAAAGACATCTCCCTGACCATAACCGGCAGGACCCGGCAGATTCCGCATTGGGTTAAACGTAGTCATCACTTTTCACCTTTCCCTTAATCGAATTCCGCACTGACCCTGCTTCGGCCGAAACAGACGCCTCTTTTCGAATTTTTGATAAAGTCGAGCATATATCGCACATCTTCCGTTATTTCCAATTCCTCCTCCGCGCGCTCCACATTTTCTTTCATATTGGGACCTGTTCGGAAAAGAAGTTTGAAGGCATTTTTAATCGCCCGCACGCGTTTGGAATCATACCCATTTCTGCGCAGTCCAACGAGATTGATGGTTCGTACCGTGTGGGTTTCATCCATGATGCAAAAGGGCGGAACATCACGCGAGGTCCGGGAAAGGCCCCTCATCATCGCCAATGTGCCGATATGGCAAAACTGATGCACGACACAATTTCCGGAAATTATCGCTCGATCGTCAACGGTGACATGCCCGGCAAGCAGAGACCCTCCGGCAATGATTGCATCGTTTCCGATGATGCAATTATGCGCAACGTGGGATTGAACCATAAAATAGTTATCGTTTCCGATGAGAGTTTTGGTCCCTTCGCGATTGCCGCGGTGTACCGTCACATACTCGCGGAAACAGTTGCCATTCCCGATCTCCAGATAGGTTTCCTCACCCTTGTAGCCAAAATCCTGGGGATCGTGCCCGATAATTGAGCCATAATGAAGTATATTGTTACAACCAAGCGTCGTCCAGGGACCAACAACGGAATTCGCCAGGATTCTTGTGCCGGAACCGATTCTGGCATGGTCACCAATGATGACATTGGGTCCGATTTCGACATCAGCCTGAATTTCCGCGGAAGTACTGATGCGCGCTGTAGGATCTATCATGTGTACCTCATTCTCTGCAACCGAGTCTAATTACTCTGCAGTTATCAATATTCCGAGCGAATCGCACAATTCTCAAAGCGCGTAAATTCACCCAGGAAGGTTAAATCAACCGTCCCGATAGGACCATTTCTCTGTTTACCGATAATAATTTCCGCCCGACCCTTCACGTCGGGGTTTTCCTTGTTGTATACCTCGTCACGATACACGAACATAATTATGTCGGCATCCTGCTCGATGGCACCGGACTCCCTGAGGTCACTCATAATAGGCCGTTTGTCGGTACGGTTTTCAAGGCCTCGATTCAGCTGGGAAAGTGCAACGACCGGGACGGACAATTCTTTTGCCAAAGCTTTCAAAGATCGGGAAATCTCGGAAATTTCCTGCTGCCGGGATTCAGGAGAAGTGCCCCCCCTCATCAACTGGAGATAGTCGACGACAATCATGCCGATCCCATGCTCAGCTTTTAATCTGCGTGCCTTGGCACGCATCTCCATAACGGAAATCGCCGGGGTATCATCGATAAAGATTTTTGCCTCATGAAGTTTATCGGCGCCACGCATGATCTTATCCCAGTCCCCATCGACCAAATGGCCGGTACGGAGACGGCTGGCATCAACGCGCGCCTCGGAGCAGAGGAGTCGTGTCACGAGCTGCTCTTTGCTCATTTCCAGTGAAAATATAACGACTGGGTAACTTGGCTGAGCATGAACCGCCGCATATTGGGCGATATTCAGGGCAAAAGCGGTCTTCCCCATGGAAGGCCGGCCGGCTATGATAATCAGGTCTCCGCGCTGAAAACCGGCTGTCTTATGGTCCAAGTCAATAAAACCGGTCGGAACGCCGGTAACGCTCTCTTTCTTCTCATAGAGCTCACCGATATATTTGATTGCGTCCTTCAAGATAGCATTGAGCGCAAAATAGGGTGTATTTATCCTGTTCTCGGAGATTTGGAAAATAACCTTCTGCGCCTTATCCAGCAACTCGTCAATTTCAGCCTGATCGTCGTAGCCGTCGGTCACGATTTCCGTTGCGGCACTGATCAGGTTGCGGGAAATAGCCTTTTCTTTTACGATTTTGCTGTAATACGCAATATTGGCTGCGGTTGGCACATAGTCAACCAGCGTCGTCAGGTAAGGAGCACCACCAACCTCTTCCAGTTCACCTTTTCTTTTGAGGATCGTTGTAAGGGTAATAAGGTCACATGGCTCACGATGATCATTAAGTTCGATCATCGCCCGCATGATTTTTCGATGAGACTCACGATAAAAATCATCGGGCACCAGTATATCGAGCACACGGTTAATTGCTTCATTGTCCAGAAGAATGCCGCCAAGAATTGACATCTCAGCTTCTATACTCTGGGGTGGCAGTTTTCGCATATTTACAATCGACATCAAATCACCAACAGTATTTCATGAGTTTACAACAGAAGAAAATACACCCGCCGACAAAATCCCTTATAATCGGGATCTGGAGTGATACTCTTTCAATGGAATTGGATACTATACCGCGCATGATTACCCTGGTCAATAAATTTGCATACACTCGCGTAACAGACGGTTGCGCCTTCCATTTCACCATGAAAAAGCGCTAGTCCAGACGCCAAATGGCCTGGAAGGCGAGAAGATCTTTTGAACAAAAGAAAACATTAATCAGTTGACAGAGCAGCGAACTGCGGCTATTCTTTTTAAAATTATGTAATGTACTAAAACTGCTTCGGATGGCCTTATGAGTTATCATCCGTACATTAGTTGCAACATGCCTTTCACGGGGTATTGATTACAAAAGGAGGTAAGAAATGAAAAAGGTTCTACATCTGTTACTGTTTGCGATTCTGGTTTCCCTAATCGCCGCGCCGCCACTCTTCGCAGGAGAACGCGCCGGGGCAATCTCACTGTCACCATACGTAGGTGGCTACATGTTCGATGGCGTCCAAAGCCTGCGAGCAGCACCAGTTTTAGGTCTGAGACTCGGGTACGACTTCACCGACAACTTCGAGGCAGAAGGTGTTCTCAACTTTGTCCCCACCAAATCCACCAAGGGATTCGGCAATGTCAATGCCTGGTCGTATCGATTAGACCTGCTCTACAACTTCCTTCCCGCGGAGAAACTGGTTCCCTACCTGGCAGTGGGCGGCGGAGCAACCCAGGTCAAGTACAAGAACACAAATCACACGGATTTTTCTCCAACAGCAAATATCGGCGGTGGTTTGAAGTATTTCATCACCGACTCCATTGCACTCAGAGCAGATGCTCGTCAACTTCTCATCTTTGACGGAAAAGAAGCAGGTGAATATTTGGGCCAACCCCCCGTTTTCCAGCAGCGGGAAAACGATCTGATGTTTAATTGGGAAGCATCACTTGGCTTTACCTTCCTGTTCGGACCAGCGGAGAAGCCGGCACCTCCGGTCTGTCCTCCGCCAGCACCGGCTCCGGCCCCGGCGCCGCAACCTGAGCCGCCAGCATGTCCTCCGCCCGCACCTAAGCCGGAACCTGTTCCCGAAAAGATCTGCATGACCTTGAAGATTGAATTTGATTACGACAAGTCTGACATCAAGCCGAAATACCATGACGTCATCGGCAAAGTTGCGGAGTTCCTGAAAAAATACCCGAATACGACTGCCGTAATCGAAGGTCATACTGATAACAGGGGAAGCTACCCATACAACATCAAGCTCTCTGAAAGACGTGCCGACAGCGTCAGAACCTATCTGGTCGACAAATTTGGAATTGAGGCTGAGCGTCTCTCTACTAAAGGGTACGGCTATACGAAACCGGTCGACTCAAACAAAACAGCCGCGGGAAGACAGAAGAATCGCCGGGTTGACGCCATCATTGACTGCATCATTTATAAAGACGCAGCTCAATAATAAGCACCTCAACTGGAAACCGGTTTTCAACTCCAGCCCGGTTTCAATTGAACAAACATAAAAAAGCACCTGCTTTCATGGAGAGAGCAGGTGCTTTTTCTTTACAAGTGCAAAATAAAATGGCGAAGGGAAATCCCCTTCGCCATTCTGACGACGAATCCTTTAACGAAGTTAGTCAGCCTTGGAAACAGTTACCTTGAGGGTTGCAACTACCTCCGGGTGAATTTTCACGGGAACTTCGTATTCGCCAAGGGTTTTAATCGGCTCTGAAAGAAGGATTTTCTTCCGATCTATATCAAGACCGCAATTCTTGAGAGCTTCCGCAAGCTCCATATTTGTAACCGAACCGAAAAGCTTATCAGACTCACCGGCTTGATGTACGAGGTTCAATGGGGTTGCTTCAATCTTTTCGAGAAGATTTTTTGCCGACTCGAGAACCTTGTTCTTTTTGTATTCCATTTGTCGCTTGGCATGCTCAAGAGCCTTGGCGTTTCGTGTTGTTGCCTCTATCGCATACCCTTTGGGCACGAGATAGTTCCTGGCATAACCTGGTGCTACTTTAACGATGTCACCAATACTGCCCAAAGTTTCAATATTTTCCTTAAGAATTACTTTCACGTCAATTCCTCCCTAGCCTGATTTACAGGTTTTCATTTATTTTTCGTGAGCGGAAACCAGCCCACAAATCCGCTAAACCGAAAACCGCGACAATCGCGGTCAATAATGGTTGCACTGCTAAAACAACATAAAAGACAATCTGAAGCACGCGTGGAAAGTTTTTTCTCCTTGCAAACCAGTTCCAGATAGCCAACCCTTGGACAAAGTAGAGAAAATACAGGAGAAACAGGATATTCAGAGCAATTCTGGTCAAAACAGGAATATCCGCCAAGAGTGTAAAACCGGCGGTTATCAGCAGCCACACCAGAGTGTCAGCGTTCCGGTACAGTGAAAACTCCTCAAAAAGGATGTTCTTCTCGAGCGAAACAGATAACCTTTTCAACAATAACAGATTAAGCCCGGCAACTACCCCAATTAAAATAACCACAAACGAGGGGTAGAGTGTAACAAAGGAACGTTCCAGCAGTTTGAAACCGTCATTCAGACTTTGAAGTTCGTTCCCGGAAAGTCCGCTCTGACGATAAGTCTCACCAACTTGAGACATAGCCTCTTGGGTTACACGACGCAACTGTTCATCAATATTCACATTGAACAGCAGTACGGCAACGGCTGCCAAGCCGGCAACAAGGCAGGTATTCAGGCCGACGGTGATAAACAGCGCCCGGGTGCAGCCGGTCCCCCGAGCAAGCAACTCAGGCAGTGCCAATGAACACGTACCCGCAAGAATCAGATACGGGAGCAAGCTGTTCTGGTTCAGAAAAGCCAGCAAAAGGATCATCAGCAAAACTATTGCATAGCCGATAACCCGGCTGTACTTCAACGTATAGTAGATGCAGGGGAAAGGAACCAATATCCCCGCAAACGCACCTAAAAAAGGGATTGTGCTGTAGATCAGGAAAAGAGCAAAAGTCAGTAGACTTCCTTTCACTACCGCACCGATCATCCCATACCCTGCACTGTTCATCAAAAAGAACTTCCTCTCAAGCAATGAAAAACGTTTTTTAAATTACCGGGCACTTGTTCCTCTTGCAAACGAGTACCAGGCAGAACCGTCAATCGTTTTTCTAGAGCCTGCTACGGCATGACATGCGCGGAAGCAATGGGAAGAAGTGCAATGTTTCTTGCTCTCTTGATAGCTTCGGTAATTTCCCTCTGGTGCTTTGCGCAGTTTCCGGAAATTCTCCGAGGAACGATCTTGCCACGCTCGCTGATGAAAGAGCGAAGCGTACGAGGGTCTTTATAATCAATGCTTGCTTGCTTGTCGGCACAAAACCGGCAAACCTTTCTGCGCTGAAAAGTTCTTTTTCTGCGTGGTCCGTTACTCCTTGAAGGTGTTCTTTCTTCACTCATCTATGTATGCCTCCCAATAAGTTATTCTGCCGACTCAGTCGGTATCGTTTCTGCCGCGACATCAGCCACTGCTTCTTCAGCGGGAGATTCCTCGACAACCGGAACTGTAATCTGCATTCCCTTTTCCAACTTGACGGTCTGGTAACGAATAACCTTGTCGTCAAGACGAAGCCGTCTTTCCAGCTCGGCAACCAACGGTGCATCGCCTTCAAAAGTCAGATAGAAATACCGGCCGCGGGAAAACTTCTTTACCGGGTAGGCGAGCTTTCGTGCGCCCCAGTCCTCAAGTCGGCCACAGTTGCCTTTCATTGAGGTTAATGTTTCCTGCACCTTCTCCGTCATCGCCTTAATTTCATCTTCATTAAGGTCGGGCTGGACGATATAGATCGTCTCGTAACTCCTCATGTGTTTCCTCCTCGCGGGTTTAATGAGCCCCGGACTATCCCGGAGCAAGGAGAGCGGCTTACGCCGATCGAAAGAAGTAGAATTAGCAGAGATACCGTAATTCTACAAGTAATTTTTCATCTACCAAGTAAATATCAATGCGGGCACTAGATAGTTTTCCGCGCCACAAAAAATTACAGGGCCAAAAAGTCCCTGTTATTATGAAGGCTCATGGTTTTCTCCAGACCGTTAGAAAACAAGGATTCCAGAATCTCAACGGCACCGTCCACCACAGCGGCAAGATCCTTCATCTCCATCGGAGAAAAAGGATTCAATACGTAGTCAACGACATCACCACGAACCGGACGTCCGATTCCGATCCTCAGGCGAAGAAAGTCGCGAGCCCCAAAATCGGCAATAATCGACCGCAGGCCATTATGACCGCCATGACCGCCACCCTTTTTCAGACGGACATGCCCGAAGGAAATATCGAGATCATCATGCACGACAATAATATCTTCACAGGGTATTTTATGAAATCTGGCTACTTCGGCCACAGCACGCCCTGAGAGATTCATGAAAGTCTGTGGTTTCAACAGAATCAGCCGCTGTCCTTGCCAGAACCCCTCCCCGGAAAGGCCGGAAGAGCCTTTTTTTACAACGGATATTCCTGCAAGGTGAGAGAGTCTGTCCAAAACCATGAAACCCGCGTTGTGGCGGGTCCATTGGTATCGGGCTCCGGGATTCCCCAGCCCTACAATAAGTTTTACAGCCATGTGTCACAGTCCAAAACGATCGGCAAAGAAATTTACTCCGTTACGGCAACTGCCTCTTCGGCGTCCTTTGACCTGCCGAGAATATTTACAACGGTAGCTGAGGGATCATCAACCACTTTCAGACCGGCGGGAAGCTTCAAGTCGGAAACATGCAGCGATTCACCAATGCCTAATTCAGACACATCAAGATCAATATGTTCAGGGATCTGGCCGGGCAGGCACTCAAGTTCAATCTCATGCATCACGAGATCCTGGACTCCACCCTCTTTAATTCCCTTGGCAACAGAGGTAATGCTGACCGGAACCTTAACCTTCACTTTTTCTTGCAGGTTGATCTTGTGCAGGTCGACGTGCAGTGTCCTATCTTTGAGACAGTGGCGAGTAAGCTCGGACACGATAACGATTTCACCATCAAGCACACCTGCGCTTTTCAAGGTGATCAGGTGATTGATCCCGCCTTCACCGGCAATAGCAGACTCCAGCTCTTTCCTGTCTACAGTGACAGCAATCGATTCCATTCCCTTGCCAAAAACAACCGCGGGAACTTTTGCCTGCTCACGCAGTTTCCGGCAGGCATTTTTACCCAATTTATCCCTTGTTTCAATTGTGAGAATTCTCTGTTCCATACAACCTCCGTGTCAGGTTTCACTCCACACAGCACGCATGTAAAGATAGTGTTCTTACACAAAAAGGGAACTCACTGATTCATTGCTGTGAATTCTTCGAATTGCTTCGGCAAGGAGTTCCGCAACGGAAAGCACCTTGATCTTCCTGGACTGAGCCGCTGCTTCACAGAGCGGTATCGTATCGGTTATGACCATCTCCTGGATTTCGGAGTTTTCAATTCGTTCAAGAGCAGGTCCGGAAAGAACACCATGGGTCGCACAAGCATAAATCGCGGTGGCGCCATGCTCCCGAAGGGCCTTTGCCGCCTGGGTCAGCGTACCGGCAGTGTCAACCATATCGTCGACGATAATGGCAACCTTGCCACTCACATCACCAATCAAATGCATCACTTCTGAAATATTAGGCCCAGATCTGCGTTTGTCAATTATAGCAAGAGAGGAACCCAGACGTTTGGCAAATGCCCGGGCACGCTCTGTACCGCCTGCGTCAGGAGACACGATCACCGTCGTATCGCTGACAAAGTTGTTACGCAGATATTCGAGAATAACAGAAGCGGCATAGAGATTGTCGACGGGGATATTAAAGAAGCCCTGAATCTGCCCCGCATGGAGATCAATCGTCACTACCCTGTCAGCCCCGGCAGTGGTCAGGAGATCGGCAACCAACTTGGAAGTAATCGGAGAGCGAGCCGCTACCTTCCGATCTTGTCGCGCATAACCATAATAGGGAATTACCGCGGTTATTGTTGCAGCTGAGGCCCTCTTCAGGGCGTCCATCATAATCAGCAACTCCATGAGGTTGTTGTTCGTGGGCGAACAAGTGGATTGAACGATATAAACGTCTCTTCCGCGAACATTTTCACCGATTTCAACTCTGATTTCCCCGTCAGAAAAGGTTTTAACCTTGGCCTGCCCGAGAGGAATACCAAGTTTTTCACAAATCTTGACTGCCAGAACCGGGTTCGAATTGCCGCAAAAAATACGAATTTTGTCTTCCATCACTACCTCAAAGCTTTTGAAATTAATGGTATCAAGAAAGGTGGCTGGGGCGCCAGGGATCGAACCTGGGAATGCCGGAATCAAAATCCGGTGCCTTACCGCTTGGCGACGCCCCATCAGGGAATTTATTTATATTGTGTGGGTAATTAGG
>JAJZQA010000354.1 GCA_021810985.1 Deltaproteobacteria bacterium | reverse complement strand
AGACCACGACCCGCTGCAACCTCCGCTGCCGGATGTGCGTCAAGGAAACCTGGGACCGCGGCACCATGGAAGGGGACATGGCCGATGAGACCTTCACGGCGCTGGAAGCGGCGTTCCCCCACTTGGAGGCCCTGGTCCTCAACGGAATCGGCGAACCGCTCCTCGACAAGCGGTTGGAGGGTTTCATCCGCAGGGCCAAGGAATTGATGCCCGCAGGGAGTTGGGTCGGGTTCCAGAGCAACGGCATGTTGCTCGATGAGGCGCGGGCGGTTTCCCTGCTGGATGCGGGGCTCGACAAAATCTGCATTTCCGCTGATGCGCTCAATCCCGAAATCTTTCGTGAGATTCGCCGGGGAGGGGAGGAACAGGGGGTGGAACGGGCCCTCGCGGCGTTACATGCCGCAAAAGAACGCTGCGGGAGACCAGAATTTGCGATCGGACTGGAGTTCGTGCTCATGCGGGACAACACCTGTGAACTTCCGGATCTCTTGCGGCGAGCGGTGGAGCTGGGCGCTTCCTTTGCCATCGTTACCCATGTGCTGGCCTATGCCGAGAGCAGCGTTCCCCAGACGGCATTCGAGTCCAACATGGACGGCGCGGTAAAGCTCTTTAACCAGTGGCGGAAAAAAGCCGCGGCGGAAGGCCTCGATCTTGCGAACTATTTCAAGGTTCTCTGGAAGTACATGCGGAACCCTTCTGAGTTGGAATTGGCCGGCTTTATCGCGGAGTTGGCAGCCGCGGCTGCAATGGCCGGAGGTATGGACAAAGTCAGAGAAATCATCGGGTCCAGTTTGCCGAGCAAACAGATAACTATCAAGAGTTTCGCCGATACTCGTGGACAGCTTCAGCATTTGTTCGGTGATGACCCAGGGTGGAGGGACGCATTGGAACGCATTTGTGCGTTTCTGGGTGACCCGGGCCTGCGCGGTGAGTCCTGCAGTGAGTTTGCCGAAGCCCTGGTGCACTCTTGGAAGGAAGGGCCGCTGAACGGGGAGGCGAGTCTCGCCGACTATCTTTCCATTATCTGGAAGTACTCGCGCACCCCGAAGGAGCAGCGCCTCTATGATCTGGTGGAGGAGTTGAAGGCTGAGGCCCGTTCACGGGACATCTCCCTTCACCTGAAGAATCTCATGGAACGGGATGAAGAGTGGGCTGTGGAATTGGAAAGGGTGTTTGACGAGGCGCGGCAGGTCGCCCGGGAAACCGGCCTGGCCCTCACACTCCCCGGAACGGCTCCCAGCAGCAGCCGGAAGTGTGAGTTCGTGGAAGGGGGCGGAGTGTTCGTTTCGTGGAACGGGAACGTTCATCCCTGTTATTTCCTCTGGCATCAGTACGGCTGCCATCTTTTCGGCCGCCAGAAATTCGTGAACGCGAAAACCTTCGGCAACATCCGTGAGAACGGCATTCTCACTATCTGGAACAACCAGACATTCCGTTCTTTCCGGGAAGAGGTGCTGGCCTACGACTTTCCCTATTGCTCCAACTGCAACGTCGTACCCTGCCAATATCTCGTTGCTAAAGAGTTCGAGCAGGATTGTTACGGCAATACCGTGCCCTGTGGTGACTGTTTCTGGTGCATGGGGATGTTCAACTGTCTACAATAAGAGCTTGTCTGGAAATAAACTTTATGGACAAGCTCCAAGAAAGGTTGCTTTTGATGAAACGCACGAAAAATATCTATATCTTTTCCAATTCCACCGGTGAGACCGCGGAGCGGGTGATCAGGGCGACACTTGCCCAATTTGACGCCCCCGATACCAAGATCTACCGGAAAAGTTATCTGAAGACTCTCGATGACATCAGGATCGCCGTGGAGGAGGTTGCGAAACGACCCGGTCTGATTGTCTTTACCTTGATGCACCAGGCCCACATTGCCGAGCTGAACGCGGAAGTGGAACGCCGTGGTCTGGAATCCTTTGACGTCATTACACCGATTCTCGATAAGATGCAGGAATTTCTCGGCTTGCCGGCCAAGCGGCGTCCCGGGGTGATCTACAAGGTGGACGAAGAATATATCCGGCGCCTTGATGCGGTAAATTTTACGGTTAAACATGATGATGGCCAGAATACCCAGAATCTCGATCAGGCCGATATTGTCCTGGTCGGGGTGTCCCGCACCTCAAAAACGCCCCTTTCCATGTATCTGGCCGGCAAGGGCTACAAGGTGGCAAATATTCCACTGGTTGAGGGACTTCCGGCTCCTGAGCAGCTCTTCAAGATTGATCAGGAACGGGTCATCGGGCTCACCATTGACGTTCAGCAGCTGATCAATATCAGGGCCTCCCGGATGCGAAACATGAGGCAATCGACCATCGGCCGTTATACCGAGTACGAGTCGGTGGAATCTGAGTTGGTCTATGCAAAGCGCCTGTATCGGCAGAATCAGAAATGGATGGTTGTCGACATGACGAACAAGGCAATCGAAGAGGCCGCTGCGGAAATCATGAAAAAATTCCAGCAGAAATAGGGTTACGACAGGACTGAAGGCTGGTTTGCTTTTTTTGATTCCATCCGAAAACTCCGCGAAGATGCCAAGAGGGACGGAGCGGGGCTTTCACGGAGCTTCTCGTGCGGACCTGCAACAGATTCAAGGGAACAGGCCTGTTACCTGGGCGCTACCTCGTCTGTCGGCGTAGTCTGGCGTCCGATTGCGAGGGGCTTCGGGGAAGTTCCGCTCCGGCCCGAACCGGCACTTTCCGGATGAATACAATTTTTATGACCGCCCCGGGTTCAACTCGATGATTTCCATGCGGTGGTTGGAATCGGGATATTTTGTCGAAGGCCCTTCCGCCAATATGATGAAGTCGCCGGCCAGACCCCGGCTGGCAGTCCAGTTTTTAATATAGCCATTCCAGTCTTCCGGATGATCCGGTAAATTGACCGGCCAGACTCATGAGGTGAA
>JAJZQA010000013.1 GCA_021810985.1 Deltaproteobacteria bacterium | reverse complement strand
CCTCGATTTTGACCGTTTTGCCGTTTTTCACGAACCTGTCCAGTACCTTCGGATCAGGGTTAAGGATCGTGAAAATCGCGGAGGGAACCTTGCCGCGGATAATGTAGCCGTAACTTGCCTGAGCTATTTCTCCCGTAATGAGCAGCTTTCTCACGCTGCGATCCCGCTGGTTGGTGTATTTCACCCCGGCGAGCGTCAGAATCTCAACATTGTCCCCTGACACGATCCGCACCTCAACCTTCACCGTCTTGCCGCTCCCCACAACAGTGTCCAGAATTTTTGGGTCCGGATTGAGTATCGTGAATATTTCCGCGGGAGTCTTGCCGCGGATAATGTACCCATGAGATCCCGTCGCTATTTCCCCGGTGATGCTCATGGTCCTCACGGTACGGTCCTGAACTGTCTGCGCTGCCGGTGCCTGGATTACCAGCACACCAAAAAACACCATAAAAACAATGGCCGGAACGAGATACAGCGGTTTTCTTACCATGACTTTCCTCCTTCGCTGCGGCACCGAACACCGGATTCAGTCATCCGTAATGGTCGATGTCTTGTTGAGCTCGAAATTCCACTTCCAGATTTCATAGAGTACAGGATAAACCATCAGCTCCAGAATAAAAGAGGTAAAAACTCCACCGATCATCGGAGCGGCGATTCTTTTCATGATATCGGAGCCCGCCCCCGTAGACCACATTATGGGAACCAGGCCGAAGGCCATGGTAGCCACCGTCATGAACTTTGGGCGGAGACGCTTGACGGCTCCTTCGAGGATCGCCTGCCTCAGTTCAAAAATGTTTCGAAGCCGCCCTTCCTTCTTTGCCTTTTCATAGGCCAGATCTAGATAGAGCAGCATGAAGACGCCAGTTTCCGCATCGACTCCCAGCAGCGCAATGAGGCCGACCCAGACGGCGATACTCATGTTGTACCCGAGCAGATAGAGAAACCAGACCGCGCCGATGGCCGAGAACGGCACCGCCAGGGCAATGATGAACGTCTTCGTCATGGATTTGGTGTTCATGTACAGCAGCAGGAAGATCAGGAAAAGGGTCAAGGGAATCACAACCGTCAAACGCTCTTTGACTCTCTTCATGGCCTCATACTGACCGGTCCAGGTCAGCGTGTAGCCGGCCGGAAGCTTCAGAGAGTTTTTCAACATTTCCGAAGCCTCTGTCACATAACCTCCCGGGTCTCGCTCCCCGATGTCGACATAGACATAACCCGTAAGCTGACCGTCCTCATCACGGATCATCGCAGGCTCGCTGACGGACGTTATGTCGGCAAGCTCACCCAGAGCAATCTGCCGCTTGCCCTCCAGGGCCGGAACCTGCAGACGCCCCAGAGCTCCGAAGTCCGTCCGGAAGTCCGGCTGGTAGCGGACATTGACCGGATAGCGCTCCCTGCCCTGCACCGTGGTCGTGACATTTTCGCCGCCGATGGCGTTCTGCACCACCTGCTGAGCTTCTCCGATACTCAGTCCGTAGCGTGCCAGCTCCTTGCGCCGCCATTTGATGTCGATGAAATATCCGCCGCTCGTGCGCTCCGCAAACACGCTCCTGGTTCCCGTAACAGAGCGCAGCTTCTCCTCGGCCTGAATGCCGATCTTTTCGATTTGTTTCAGGCTGGCACCCGAGATCTTCAGTCCCACCGGAGTCCTCACCCCGGTGGTCAGCATATCGATACGTGCCTTGATGGGCATGGTCCAAGCATTGGACAGGCCGGGAATTCTCAGGGCATCGTTGAGCTGGCGCACGAGTTCTTCCCGCGAGAGGTGATCCGGGGTGATGCGGCGAAACACCCCCTTGAGCCAGTCAGGTGCCCAGGAAGAATACCAGGTGTCGACATGCCGCCACTCCGATTGCGGTTTCAGCATGATCACCGTCTCGAGCATGGACAACGGAGCGGGATCGGTGGAGGAGTCGGACCGGCCGGCCTTGCCGAGCACCCTGTCCACTTCCGGGAACTGCTTGATGATTTTGTCGGTAACCTGGAGCAGATTTTGCGCTTCGGTGATGGAAATCCCCGGCATGGTAGTCGGCATGTAAAAGAGCGCCCCTTCATCGAGTGGCGGCATGAATTCCGAACCGAGCCGTTGAAAGGCCGGGATCGTGACGAGCATCAGTGCCAGGGCCGCGCCGATGACGATCCGCTTGTGGTTGAGCGACCATTTCGCCGCGGGTTCATAGAGCCGTATCAGGCGTCGGCTGATCGGGTGTTTGTGCTCCGGCCTGATGGTCCCGACGAATACGGCGCTCGCCGCCCGGCTGAGCCAGAGCGGCCTGAAGCTGAAGTTCTTCAGGTTCGTGAGAAGCAGCCTCAGCGCCGGATCGAGGGTGATGGTCAGGAACGCGGCAACGACCATGACGAGCGTTTTCGTAAACGCCAGGGGTTTAAAGAGCCGGCCCTCCTGCGCTTCGAGCGTCAGTACCGGCAGGAACGAAACGGCAATCACCAGCAGGGCGAAGAAACTCGGCTCCGCCACCTGCTTGATCGCATCGACAATCACGACCCGATAGTCGCCCTGCTCGCCATTCTGCTGCCACTCCTCCAGTCGCTTGTGGGTCTGTTCGACGACAACGATGGCCGCGTCCACCAGCGCGCCGATAGCGATGGCGATGCCGCCGAGCGACATGATGTTGGCGGTCAGCCCCATCGCCTTGAAGGGAATGAAGGCGATGAGAACGGCAATGGGAATGGTGAGGACCGGAATGAGGGAACTGGGAGGATGCCAGAGGAAGATAAAGATTATCAGCGAGACTGTAAGGATGATCTCGATCAGCGTCGACTGCAGTGTGTCAATGGCCCTCCGGATAAGATCGGAACGGTCATACACCGGCACCAGCTTGACTCCGTCAGGAAGGCTGGGGCCAATTTCTTCAATTTTTTGCTTGACGCGATCGATCACGGTCAGGGCATTCTGCCCCTGCCTCATGACGACGATGCCCGAAACGGCATCGCCGCGGCCGTTCAGATCGGCCACCCCCCTGCGATAGTCAGGGCCCAACGTCACTTCGCCGATATCCCTGATGCAGATGGGTGAACCATCCTCGGCTGACTTCAGGACAATATCGCCAAAATCATCAATCGACTTTGCATAGCCCCTGCCGCGCACCATGTACTCGGTTCCGCCGAACTCGAGCAGGCGGCCGCCAACCTCCACGTTGCCGGCCCGCACTGCCTCGACAACCTGGGAGAGCGGAATTTCATAGGCCTGCAGACGGTTTGGGTCCACATTCACCTGGTACTGCTGGACAAACCCGCCGACAGTCGCAACCTCGGCGACACCGGGAACCGCTTTCAGGGCATAGCGGAGGTACCAATCCTGCAGTGAGCGCAACTGCGCCAGACTATGGGAGCCCGATTCATCCACCAGGGCGTATTGATAAACCCAGCCGAGGCCGGTCGCATCGGGCCCGAGTTCGGTCCGGACGTCCCGGGGCAGACGGGGAATGACGGTAGAGAGATATTCGAGCGTTCGCGATCGCGCCCAATAGATGTCGGTATCATCTTCGAAAATGACGTAGACAAAGGAAAAGCCGAAATCGGAAAATCCCCTGACTGCCTTGACACGAGGCACGCCAAGCATGGCGGTCACGATGGGATAGGTGACCTGATCCTCGATGATATCGGGACTCTGATCCCAGCGCGAGTAGACGATCACCTGGGTTTCGCTGAGATCCGGAATTGCGTCGAGGGAGACGCGCTGCATCGACCACCAGCCCAGGATGCAGGCAACAGCGACAAGAATGAAAATGATCGGCTTGTTTCTGACTGAAAAGTCGATGATGCGATCAATCATTTCCTTGCGCGCCCCCTGTGCCGTCCGGTGTCACATCACCCGGCGCTTCATCAGTTCTCTCGACGTCGGGGGCATGGCTGTCCTGGATCTTTGTATCCGTCTTTTCAGCGGCGGCGCCGGGGGGGGCCGGTTTCCGGCCGGAGTTAGTCCGCGCCCTGTCCTTCAGACCGAGATATTCAGCTCCCGGGAACTTCCCCCAGCCGCGCCAGTCCCTGGCAGGCACGGCTTTTTTCTCTTTTTCCGATCCGCCACCGGCGGCGCTCCCTGCGGAGGCAGCGTTCCGTTTTTTCCCCTGCACCCCGGCATCGAGCTTCAATTCCGGTTTCACGGCTCGTTTCTGTCCCGCTGTGACCGGCGGTTTCTTCCCGAGATACTTTTCCGGCTCTTTCAGAAAAGACCGCAGGCACTCCCGGGAGCAGAAATAGTAGGTTTTTCCGGAAAGCGTAACGGTCAAACCGGCCTTTTCCGCTTCCTTCCGGTAGATGCTCATGCGGCAGACAGGATCCAAGGCCGCCAGAGCGCTCGAGTCTCCATCCCGTGCGGATTTGAGGACCGGAGTATGCTCCAGCGAAGCAGGCTGCCCTTCGATTTTTTCCGGCTCGCTGACGAAACCGGCTTCAATGCCGGAAGCGGCAGTCTTCATCCTGCTTTCGGAGTCGACCAGGAAGTTGCCCGAGACAATTATCCGTTCTCCCGGCAGCAGGCCACCGATTATTTCGACCCGCCGGCCGAGCCGCCAGCCCGTCTCGACCTGACAGGGCTCAAAGGTCCCCTTGCCGGTTTCAACATACACGATTTTTTTCGTTCCCGAGTCGATGACGGCGTCCGCGGGCACATGCAGTGACGGCGGCATCGTGAGGGGAATCTCGACATCCACGAACATGTCGGGTCTCAGCTCGTAGCGGGAGTTGTCGACATCAAGCCGCACCTTAAGCGTTTTCGACACCGGATCGAACAGCGAAAGCACCTCACTCACTCTGGCGCTGAAGTTTTTTCCCAACTGGGCGTGCCGTACCTTCACCGTCATCCCGGGCCGCAGGTGCCGCGCCTCGTGTTCGTAGACGTTCGCATAGACCCAGACCTTGCCGATGTCGGCGATGCTGAAAAACTCTTCCCCCGCCCTGAACCACTGGGACAGGGTGACATTTCTGCTCAGCACGACACCCCGGCTCGGCGCCCTGATCTGCAGATAGGGCCTGGCCTTCCGGGTGTTGGCGAGCTCTTCGACCTGGGCATCGCTGATCCCGAGATTCTGGAGGGACTGCACAGCAAGCCGGATCTGGTTGTCGGCGATGTCGCCCTGCTGGTGACGGAGGTCGCCGCCCAGTTGCTGCTTGATGCGGTCCACATTGTCCATGGCGATCAGATAGGTCAGCTGAGCATTGTAGTAAGCGGGGGCGAGGGCCTCGGCGAGAATCTGGTTTTTGCTGACGATACTGCCCGTGGTCACGTTGGAGAGTTTTTTGATCCAGCTGTCGGTCGAGGCATTCAAGCGGAAAACCCTGGTTTCGTCCGGCACGACCTTGCCGTAGAGACGCAGGCTGTAACTCATCGGCGCTTTCGCTACCGCGGCGACCTTCACGCCGATCAGTTGCTGACGCTCCGGACTTATCCTGATTGTCCCGGGAGCATGCGGCGACGAAGAGCTTTCCAACCCCTCACCGTCATCCGCATAGACCGGCTCAAGCGCCATGCCGCACGGCGCGACACCCGGCTTGTCCGATCTGAAGCCCGGGTTCATGGGGTCCGTGTAATAGAGGATCTTGCGTTCAGCCTGCGATGCGGCGGGTGAATCCGGCCGATCCTGCACGTAACGTCCGCCGGCCCAGAAAGAGATGGCGGCGATGGCAAGTAAAGTGAGCCCTGCGCTGACTTTTTTCATGGCAACCTTATTTTGGAAATTGCATAAAAATCTGCCCACGCCTGCAAAGGGCAAGGATGGCGAACGCTTTCTACGTGGAGGGGCCCGAAGGCCCCTCTCTGGTACTCACACTACGTGATGTGATTTACTGTTAAAAAGTAGGCTGCCTGGTCGGCATGACCGTGTAGTTGCGCATCATCTCGTTATCTTCATGGTCGAGGATATGGCAATGCCAGACATAGCCCACGCCATTAATGAGTTCCGTAGGATTGAACGGATAGGTGTTCGATCCCGCCTGCGGCACACAGGACGTCGGCAGTGTCCCCGGAGGCGTCGGCACGGCACACAGCGGAGCACCGGTAACGGGCGCGTCCTGCGGAGCCCAGCGGATTGCGATCCGGGTCACTTCACCCGGGTACATGATGGCGGTATCCTTCCAGCCCATTTCGTACGGCAGCGGCAATTTCCGCATCCGCAGGTTCAACATCGAGTTGATCGGAGGGTTCCCGCCGATGGCGCCGTCGGCATTCTTCATGCTGTAGGGGTTTGGCGGCCCGGCACCCGGGAGGACGCCATTGCCCACCAGCAGCGAATCATACTGGTTGATCCAGGGCGTCGCCCGGAACGGTGTGCGGTCCAGAATCTGGTAGCTCACCAGGTGGGTGTGCATCGGATGAGCATCAGCGGTGATGTTGATGATTTCCCAGATCTCGGTGTCACCAACCGCCGGAAGCTCCGTCTCACGACATGCCCCGGCGGCGCTGCCCAGGGGAGAATCTGCCGGACAACCTGAGGTAGTCAACGCCAGGTTAAACTTGGAGTTGTTGATGACCAGTTCGAGCGGTCCGCCGGCCCCGATCACCTCGTTCAGCGTCAGTTGACGGGTGATGTTTGTCCCGGCAACGAATCCGCTGGCAATCGGCTCAAGCGAAGTCGGCCGGATCGGCGTCCCGTTTGCGATGGTGGTATTCGGCAGCCCGGAGGCATTCGCCACCACCGTGAACTGCATGATCGTGTCGGTGCCGTTTCTGGTCGGCCTGGCGCCGCCGGGGAATGGTGTCCGCGCCGCATTCTTCATGACCACCTTGGTCCCGACTCGCAGGGCGCTGAAATCAACGATAACCTCATACCGCTCGCCCGGGCCGATGACCACGTTCGGGGTCAAGGCGGCATTCACGAGATAGCCGTTGTCCGTTGCGATGGCAATGAATTTCACCCCATTGGTCATGGAAAGATCATAGAAGCGCGCATTGGAGCCATTCAGGAGGCGGAAGCGGTACTGGCGGGGCTCCACGTTCAGGTTTGGCCAGGTTTTGCCGTTCACCACGATGGCATCGCCGATGAACTCAGGGATCCAGAAGGGGTGGACGGTCGGATTCGGCTGCGGGTTCGAGGCCAGGTTGTAGAAGAGCTGCCCGGTCGTATCGAAGCTTCTGTCCTGGATGATGAGCGGGATGTCGTGCTGCGGATACGCCGGCATGGCGGCAAGGGGCGGATTGGCCGGGTCAAGGATAGGGTAAATACCTGCCATGCCCGCGTAGACGTTCAGCCGCGTTATGCCCAAGCCATGCGGATGGAACCAGAGCGTTGCCTCCTGCTGGCCGTTCGGATAGGTGTAGGTACTGCCAGGAAAACCAATGCCGGTATGCAAATTGCCCTGGGTGAACCAGGCATCAGGACCACCGTCAAAAGCCGGCGCTACCTCGGCGCCATGGAAGTGTACCGCGTCGGGCAACGGCCCAAGGTAGGGCGGCAAGGTGCCGCATTGCGCGTTGGTATAGTCGCCGGTTATGGGATCGGGAGCGCAGTTAATGCCCGAAGGGTTCGCCCAGTCGATTGTCATATCGATAGGCAGGAGCTTCTGGACCTGTGACACGTTTCCATCAGGCAACTCATTCGAATAGGTAGGATAGGCCGGGGTCCCCCGTTGGGCCACCACGACCGGGCCGAGATAGCTCTGGCGGACTGCCGGTTGAGCCGCCACATCGCCATCCGTCAGGTAGCCCCAGACCCAGGTCGGTCCGAGGCCAAGGGAAACGGGCAGTATCTGGGCCTGAAATTCTCTCATATGGATGTTATAGGCAGGTGTCGAGGGAATCCCCATCAGAATACCCGGAGTTGCGTTCACGACTGTTATATCCCCAGCCACTGGAAGCTGCTCGACAAACTTAGGAATGGAAGTACCCGGCAACAGGACCTGAGTTTGCGGATCCGGAACTAGTGCGCTTGCGATACCGGTAGTGAACAGCAGCAGGAATGTGGTTACGAAAATGCGTTGAATTACCGTGCACATTTTGTCCTCCTTTCTTGCTTTCTGTCCCCTGTCAATTCAATCAGAATTCTGATCATTGACAAGCAATTAAATATACACCAGCTGGCCTCTTTCAAACTTTCCGTTTCATCACGAAATTTTTACCGCACTACCATACTGCCGAAATACGATTATCGGCTTTTCTCTCCTTTCTCCCCCCGTTCGATTGAGAGCAGTTCCAACTCGAATACGAGCACTTTATTAGGAGGGATCTTCTGCCCGAGACCACCCCTTCCATAGGCAAGCTGTGGCGGCAGATATATCATCCACTTCGAACCGGTCTTCATCATTTGGAGCGCTTCCGTCCAGCCCTTGATGACCCCATCGGTCTGAATAATCTGCGGCTCGCCCCTGACGTAGGAACTATCGAATTCCTTACCATCGGTAAACGTGCCCCGGTAGTTGACCTTGACAAAATCATCCAGCGTGGGAATATCCCCGTTTCCCTCCTTGAGGATCTTGTACTGAAGGCCGCTCTCCGTGGTTCTGATGCCGGCTTTTTTCCTGTTCGCCTCGAGGAACTTCTCCGCCTCCTCCGCGTTGCGAACAATCTGCTCCTGAATCTTTCTCAATTCGTAGTCACGGGCCCTCTTTTTCAGCGCCGCAACCTGGGATTTCATCTCATCCGGACTCAACCTTGGCTCTTTACCTTCAGCCGCATCACGCATGCCCTGCATGAGCTTTGCAAAATCGGCATCAATCCCGCCGTTCTTGATACTGAGACCGATCTCGTATCCCATGCTGTAACTTTCTTTCTCCTTTTGGAACATCGGGCCCGGCTCGGAAGCATCCGCGGAAACAAGCGGAGCTGCCGCCAGCAAAACTACACCAAAAACTATCCAGTTCGACAGCCTCACGATTTACCTCCAAGTATGATGACTTCACAAGAAGATCAAAAATACGGGCTCACGTCATTCCTGTGAAAACGGGAATCCATGAATTTCAACAACTATCATAAACTCTGGATACTCGCTTTGCGCCACCGCTAAAGCTAAGGCGACACGCGGTCGCGGGTATGACGAGTTTTTGCGTGAGTATCAAGTATAGGTAATCAAAACCAAAACGCACTGAATCTATCAGGAGTTATGTGGCTTTTTCAGGGTAGCAATTGAATTGCCAGGCAACGAAATACTGCCTGCAAGTTTAATTAAACCAGGAAATTCGGCAGGGACTAAGCAAATATTGCTCAAATAGCAATGCGATTATTGCTCTTCGGCGGGAATTGTACCTCGTTGGTGCGAGAATTTTGAGTTTCGGTAGGCGGTAGGTGTCAGTCCGGTAGCTTTTTTGAACTGCCTGTTGAATTCGCTTACCCCTTGAAAACCTGACCGGAAAGCAACGAGGGTAATCGACGTATTGCTGTCGTTGAGAAGCGACATGGATTTTTTTATCCGCAGGCCCATGAGGTACTGGATTGGCCCCACCCCGAGATGTTTCTTGAAAACCCTGCAGAAATGATATTTACTCATGCAGGCCACCTTTGCCACATCATCCAGACATAACGGCAATGTATAGTTCTCGTTCATATATTTAACAGCACGGACCAGACGCGTATCGGCGGCAACTGAGGAGCGTTCACTCCCGGGATCACACATCTCATCAACCGGCTTGAAATAGTCATGTCCGCCCAGAAAATTCTCTTTCAAACTGAGAACGTTGGCAACTGAACGCATAAAATCCTCCGGGTCGAGCGGTATCCGGAAATAGTCACGAATCCCTATTTTGAAGGCTTGGAGCAAAAAATCTTCCGTACTGCTCTCAACAACGAAAATTACCGGAACTGAAGGTAGGGCGTCTTTGATGTTCCGGAGAATCCTTATGGCGTTGCCGGTGTCGCCGTTGCACTCCACAATTACCAGGGCGATTTCCATGTCCTTCAGGTATTTCTCGACCTCGTCGGCCGGACAGGTCACAAAACACTGCCCTAGGAGCGCCGAATAATCGGGGCCTTTTTCAAATTGCTTGACAATAACTATCTTTGTCACTGCTGCACCCATGTTGGTAAATGTTTGTAAAAATTTCGTGACACTCTGAATTATTTACAGACAAATCCGATTGTGCAAGCAAGCCTTACAATTTCTGAAAAGAAAAATTTTCGAAGCACTTGCAAAATCCAAGTCGAATGATTATCGTACCTAACAATCGGCACACGCTGCCCGCAATGCATTTTGTAAACGAATGAGGAGAATTGTCACCAATGACCAAGACCACCAAACATTTCCGGACCGAGGTCCAGCAGCTGCTCGACCTGGTAATCCACTCGCTCTATTCCAACAAGGAAATTTTTCTCCGGGAACTGATTTCCAACGCATCCGACGCCATTGACAAGGCCCGCTTCGAATCCCAGACCGACAAATCGCTGCTGGAAGACAACGCCGACTGGAAAATCAAGCTGATTGCCGACAAGGAAGCCGGCACCCTCACTATCCGCGACAACGGCATCGGCATGACCGCCGAAGAGGTGGAAACCAACATCGGCACCATCGCCCAGTCCGGCACCAAGGCCTTCCTCCAGGCCCTGAAAGAGCAGAATGTCCAGGAACATCCGGAACTGATCGGACAATTCGGCGTCGGTTTCTATTCCTCTTTCATGGCCGCGGACCGGGTCACCCTGGTAACCCGTCGTGCCGGAGCGAAAGACAGCGGCATTCGCTGGGAATCAATCGGTGACGGCACCTATACCATCGAAGAGTGTGAGAAGGACACCCGCGGCACCGACATCACCCTGCACCTGAAAGACGAAATGAAGGAATTTCTCGATGAATGGCGGATTCGCTCGATCATCAAGAAATACTCCGATTACGTGCAGTACCCGGTGACCATGGACATCACCCGGGAAGAACTGCCCCGGGGAGTTGACGGCCAGCCAATCGAAGGCGCCGAAAAGATCAAGAAAACCGAGGAAGAAACCCTCAACTCCATGAAGGCGATCTGGACCCGCCCCAAGAGCGAGATCACCGAAGACGATTACAACGAATTTTACAAGCACATCTCCCACGATTACAGCAATCCCTTCCGGACCATCCACTATTCCGCCGAAGGCACCAGCGAGTTCAAGGCCCTGCTCTACATCCCCGAGCACCGGCCCTTCGACCTCTTCACGCCGGAACATCGCAAGGGTGTGCAGCTTTTTGTCAAGCGGGTCTTCATCACCGACAAGTGCGACAAACTGCTGCCCGATTACCTCCGCTTCATCAAAGGGGTGGTCGATTCCAGCGACCTGCCGCTGAACGTCTCCCGCGAAATCCTTCAGGAAGACGTGCAGATCCGCAAAATCGAGAAGAACCTGGTGACCAAGATCCTCTCCACTTTAGCGGAAATGAAAGAGAAAACGCCGGAAGACTACCTGAAGTTCTACAAGGAATTCGGCCCGGTGCTGAAGGAAGGTATCCATTTCGACCATGCCAATCGGGAAAAGCTCCAGGAACTGGTGCTCTTCGAAAGCACCAAAACAGCAGCGGGTGCCCCGGTCTCTCTGAAAGAGTACGTGGAAAGAATGCCTGAGGGGCAGAAGGAAATCTACTACATCACCGGCACCAGCCGCGCCACGGTGGAGAACTCGCCCCACCTGGAAATCTGCCGGAAGAAAGACTTCGAAGTCCTCTTCCTCACCGACCCGATCGACGAGTGGCTGGTACAGGCCCTGACGGAATACGACGGCAAGAAACTGAAGTCGGTGCTGTCCGGCAAACTGGAGCTCGGCAGCGAGGAAGAAGAGAAGGCCGAGGGGGAAAAGAAGAAAGAAGCGGAAAAACAGTACGGCGACCTGCTGGCCTTCATCAAGGGCAAGCTTGACGACCGGGTCCAGGAAGTGCGCCTCTCCGGCCGGCTCACCGACAGCGCCTGCTGCCTGGTGGCCGACGAATACGGCATGAACGCCAACATGGAACGGATCCTCAAAGCCATGAACCAGGAGGTGCCCGAATCGAAGCGCATCCTGGAACTGAACCCGGACCACGCCATCACCAAAATCATGCAGAAGCTCTTCGAGAAGGATAAGGAGAACCGCAAGCTCGATGATTACTGCGAACTGCTCTTCGACCAGGCCTTGCTCACCGAAGGCTCACCGATCAAGGATCCGCTCCGCTTCACCAAGTTGATCAGCGAACTGATGGTCGCGGCGGGAGAATCCAGCGTTGAGTAGCCTTTCAGTTTGACTTTATAACCAGCAACAATGCAAAAGGGGTGACCAAAATGGCCACCCCTTTTGTCGTTCAAATTTTCACCTGTCCGTCAATTGACTCCCCGCCGCGGCATCCCGGGCAGATACGCACGCACGGTATTCTGCTCCGGAGTGGTATCCATCAGCGCCACCCGGTCGGCAACCATCATCTTGAATGCAGCCATGTTTACCCGTGAAACGGGCCGGGCCGGCGGTGACTTGACCGTCAACGGATTGACCGGAGCCCTATTTCTGAACATCCGGAAATCCAGGTGCGGCCCGGTCGACAGCCCGGTACTACCCACATAACCGATCACCTGCCCCTGCGTCACCTTTTTCCCTGGACGAATGTTGTTGCCAAACTTGCTCAAGTGATTGTACATGGTCACCCAGCCGTTCGGATGGCGAACTTTGACACATTTGCCGTTGTACCGCTTGTAGGCGGCAAATACGATCGCTCCGTCGCCAACCGTGTGAATGGGGGTCCCTTTTGGCGCGGTATAGTCGATGGCCGGATGGGCCTTGACCTTCCGGGTAATCGGATGACGGCGACGCATGGTAAAACCGGAGGAAATCCGGCTGAAGGAAAGCGGCGCCTTCAGAAAGGCCTTGCGCAGACTATGACCTTTCTCATCGTAATAGTCCGCGGCCCGCTTGCCGTCCTTGAAGTAAAAAGCCTGGCTCACCCGATCCTGGTTGGTGAAGCGTGCCGCCAGCAGGCGACCGTCGCCTGCGGGTTTCCCGTTGCGGAAACGTCGTTCCAGCACCACTTCAAAGGAGTCGCCCTCCTGGATATCCTGAAAAAAATCGATATCCCAGGCAAATACCTCGGCAAGCTGCATGGCCAGCCGTTCGCTTTCGCCGATTTTCAGTACCGCCTCAAAAAGGCTCGATTCGATCGTCCCCCGCACTGAAACCAGCTCGACAGTATAGGGGATCGGTTCCCGGGAAACGGCAAACCGGCCCCCGTTACGGACCACCACCAGTCTGTCAGTATCGTCGATATCACAACTGAAACGCTTGAAGTCGCCATCCTGGCGAGTCAGCCGGTAGGGCCTGCCGGCACAGATCTTGGCAAGAGGGAAAATACCCTCCGCCTCGCGTGCCAGCTCATAGATCTCCTTCGGGCTGAAATCCTTCCCCAGCAGGGAGGAAATTGTCTCTCCGGAACGAATGATTCCACTCCTCGTTTTGACCCGTTCGCGGGGTTCGGCAGTGCTCTTCATATCATCGATTTGCTGGGAGGTACGCTGGCCGGAATAATCCCCTCTGATGAAATTTACCGTCAGATACGAAGTAGCGGCAATACAAAGGATCATGATTACAGGCAAAAATCTTTGCATATAGTTGCCAATAGGTCGGCGTGGAGGTTTGTACATAGTCTTCTCCTCGTACGATTTTTTGGCTCGCGTCAGAGCTCAAAGCTGTGCCGCTGGTGAAAAATGGCGGATTTTCAGGAAAACTGTGGGCAGAAGCTTCGGCATGCTACCAGCATTTCACACTCGGTGTCTACCCCGCGACTCGGTAAAAAATTGTAAAGCCGTGATAATCAAGCCTCTCAATTATCTACCGGCAGCAACGGATTCAGGGGATTTGTCCGCACTCGAAGGAAATAGAGGGGAGCCTGTCGGACTAAGGAATTGCAGAAGACTTTGAAGGACTGAATAAGAATGAAGGCGCGATACACACAGCACATACAAAGACCTGCCAGGTTTTGAAAACCTGGCAGGTCTGGTTTAGCAGTCTGTTTGTAGTGGAAGCTTCGCCTGAATCACTCTTCCGGCCCCTGCCACTCCCCGCCCTCCCAGAGCTCAATCG
The DNA here is from genome assembly GCA_021810985.1 of Deltaproteobacteria bacterium. Lineage (GTDB taxonomy): Bacteria > Desulfobacterota > Desulfuromonadia > Geobacterales > Geobacteraceae > RPRC01. The sequence continues at coordinate 2,294 of JAJZQA010000013.1, read as the reverse complement.
CCGCCTGCGCCCGGAAACCGAGCAAGCCCGGCTCCCGCGCAACACGTCGTAAGGCAGACAGGGAGCGGTCGCAGTCGTAGCGCAGCGAATAGACCGCCGCCATTCCCGCCACCACCGGGTCACCGTCGTCAACCAGCTCCAGCAGAGCCCGCCTGCCGCTTTCGCCGAAGGCGATAATGGAGCGGTGCAATCCGGCGATCATGCGGGCGTGTAGATTGGCCCGTTCCTGGTCCATTTCTTCCAGTGCCTGGCTATGCGCCGTGGCGGCAGCGGCAAAACGGTGCAGCAGTCGAATCAGATTATCATTCTGCATGGTGCTCCTTTATGTAACAAGAATTGGGCTTTTTGCCCTCACTACCCCGCAGCGGCAACCGGGTAGAACTCCAGCCCCTCGTGGTCGCCACTTACTCCTCTCTGTTCCAGAGGCCTGCCAGGGTTGAAATCCTGGCAGGTCTGGTCAAATTTTCATTCCTCCCCTTATCCCAACTTAGGAAAAATTTATTGAAAAAGGTCTATAAGAATGTTAATTTCCGAACTCTCACTGCGTCCACTATTTCATGAGGATACCGCAAAAGTCGGAATTATTGAACAAAACTTCAAGGTTTTCATAGTGGGGGCAGGTGAATGATACATGCAATCATCCCTGGAAGAAAAAAGCGTTCCCGTTGGCTTTGGCTGACAGGGGCGCTTTTTTTGTTTCTCGTCCTGGCGGCAGTCGCGTGGATCAGGAATCCCGCGAAGGAACATCCTGATCTGTTGAGTGCAGCGGAAAGGGCCTGGCTCAAGGCTCATCCGGTCATCCGTCTGGCGCCCGATCCGGACTTTCCCCCGGTCGAATATTTTGACAGGAACGGCGCGTACCAAGGGATAACAGCGGATTACGTCGCGCTTATCGAAAAAAAGCTCGGCATCCGCATTGAAATCGTCCGCCTGCAGAACTGGAATAAAATCATCAGTAAGGCCAAAAGCAGACAGATTGATGCGTATGTGGCGACGAAAACCCCGCAACGCGCCGAATACCTGCTGTTCACCAGGCCTTTCCTCGAATTTCCCGTCGTGATCATCACCCGCGAGAAAGCTACCACTCCTCTCACATTGGACGACCTGAACGGAATGAAGGTTTCGGTGGTGTCCGACTATGCGGCGCATAATTTCATCGCTCACACCCATCCGAAAGTACACCTTGACCTGACAGCCGATGTGCAAACCGGATTGCGCAAAGTCGCCTTCGGCCTGAGTGACGCTTTTGTTGAAAACCTTGCGACAACTACCTATTACCTCGAAAAAGAGGGAATTACCAATCTTCGGATCGCCGGCGAATCCGGATATTTTTACCGAATGGGTTTTTGCACGCGGAAAGACTGGCCGGAACTGAACGGAATCCTGGAAAAAGGCCTGGCCGCCATCAGTACCGCTGAGAAAGACGCCATAAACCAAAAGTGGCTTCCCGTGGATCCCCGGTCGCGACTCGCCAGCAAGGAAGTCCGGATAGGCCTCCTGGCAGCTTTCGTCATGATACTGCTGAGTGTCGCCGGCATCATTGCCTGGAACAGGGCTCTTGCACGGCAGGTCAGACTGAGGACCGGGGAACTTGAGACTGAGCTGGCCGAGCGCCGACGCATGGAAATAGAGCTGGCGCGTGCCCGCGACGAACTCGAAAGGCGGGTCGAGGAGCGAACGATCGAACTGACGGAAACAGTGCAGGCGCTGCGCTTCACCCAGTTTGCCGTTGACCGGTCGGTGGATCAGGCCTTCTGGATCACGAATGAGGGACGTTTCTTTTACGTCAACGATGCAGCCTGCCAGGCACTGGGTTACCCACGCGACGAGCTGGTGACGCTGTCGGTGCCGGATATCGACCCGACCTGTCCTCCGGAAAAGGTTGTCCACTTTTGGCAGGTTCTGCGCGAGAAGGGCACGGATACCTTCGAAACCTGTCATCGTGCAAAGGATGGCCGTGTCTATCCGGTGGAAATCCGCTCCAATCTGCTGATTTTCGACGGCAAGGAATACAATTGCTGCTTCGTGACGGATATCACCGAGCGCAAACAGGCAACCGCGGAGCTGGAACTGGCCAAGTTCCTGGTGGATAAGGCAGCTATTGGCATACACCGGATTTCGGAGGAAGGAAAGATACTCTACGCCAATGAGTATACCTGCCGGACTCTTGGTTATACCCCTGAAGAACTCTGCTCGATGACGGTTTTTGACATTGATCCTACCTTCAACCAGGAGACATTCCGGGAACACCGGAAAACTACGCAGTCCTCCGGCTCCCGGGCCTTTGAATCGCT
>JAJZQA010000353.1 GCA_021810985.1 Deltaproteobacteria bacterium | reverse complement strand
AAGGCGAGGGCCGGGAGTTAACTCGGCTTATGACTATCTGGCAAGCCAGGGAAGATCTCTGATTTCCGGATTCAGCGGTTTGATGGCTCAGGCGAAATTCTGTAAATTACCATGGCTTTACTTCCGGTTATCGGTATACCATCAGCTCCCCTTCTATCGGCAACTTTCCCCCCATCCCGTTTGGCCGTCACTGGCACGTGACGGGCATCATCTTTGACCAAGGCGCTTCATATGGAAACATGGCAGAAAAACCTCAAAGCGGCAATCATCGATCCCGGTGAATTGGCAGCTCTTTTCCCCTGTGACAGGGAATCCCTCAGCATGGTTGCCGACAGATATCCTCTGCGTATTTCTCCCTATTATTTAAGCTTGATCCAGGAAGCGGGAGATCCCATTTGGCGGCAATGCGTGCCTGATATCCGCGAACTACGGGAAGACGGATTACACCCCGACCCCTTGGCGGAGGAATACCTCAGCCCGGTGCCTTGCATCATTCATCGTTACCCGGACAGGGTGGTTTTCCTTGCCACCACGAGTTGTGCCGTCTACTGTCGCTTTTGCATGCGGAAAAGAAAGGTCGGTTGTTCGTCTACTGACGTTGATCGGGAAGCTCTTGAGGCGGCAATTCGCTATGTCGAGGAAACGCCTGCTGTACGTGATGTGATTCTGTCCGGCGGTGATCCCCTGCTTCTTTCGGACGATCAGCTGGAATACCTGCTCCAGCGACTGCGCAAAATTCCCCATGTGGAAATTATCCGGATCGGTACGCGGGTGCCGGTTACCCTGCCGGAAAGAATAACTTCAAAACTGTGCCGGATGCTTAAGTTCTATCACCCGCTTTTCATCAATACCCATTTCAATCATCCCCGCGAAGTGACTCCGCAGTCCTCTCTGGCCTGCTCGCGCCTGGCGGATGCCGGGATACCTCTGGGCAACCAGACCGTCCTTCTGAAGGGGGTAAATGATGATCCCGAGACGATGAAAAGCTTGATGCAGCGACTTCTCGCCATCAGGGTGCGACCGTATTACATCCATCAGATGGATCTGGTGAAGGGTACCGGACACTTTCGTGTGGAGGTGAAACGAGGTCTGGAGATAATGCGGGGTTTGCGCGGCTATACGTCCGGACTGGCAAATCCCTATTACGTGATTGACGCGCCGGGCGGCAAGGGGAAAATACCTCTTCTGCCTGATTCAGCCTGTTTTCAGGGTGATCTGCTGGTGATGAGGAATTATCTGGGAGAGACTATCGAGTATCCTCTGTCGTAACATCATGGTGGGCTAAGCGGATTCTTTTGTCTCTCATGAATCGAATCTTCATACTGTTTGAGCACATCAAATAACAACAAAACCCTCAAAGGCAGATTTGACAGGATTGACAGGGTGAACAGGGCTAAGGTCAAAAGCCTGAATATGGTAATGGGTTAGATTTCATCCTGCATATCCTGTCCATCCTATTAAAGTAAGCTTTATGGTTATCCTTTTTTGTTCCGGATTGTCCGGCTTGGGCTCAGGCACTATATGGTGGGTAAAGGGTGGGGTGCATACGTGGGTATTCGTCAGATTTAGAGTTCTTCAGGAGTGAAGGCGACAACCTGGTCGATTCTTTCGGCATCAAGCAACAGCATTACCAGGCGATCGATGCCGAAGGCGATGCCGGCTGATGGCGGAACATGTGAAAGTTCCCGCAGAAACTTCTCCGGCAGCGGATAGACAGACTTTCCGTTGGCGGCACGGTAGTGCTGTTCCTGAATAAACCGTGTTTTCTGTTCTTCGCTGTCCACAAGTTCGGAAAAAGCATTGGCTAGTTCGATGCCGCCGATATACAGCTCAAAGCGTTCCGCAACATCTTCCTGGCCGCGCTTCTTCCTGGCAAGTGACCCTCGCTCGGTTGGGTACTCCATCAGGAATGTTGGTTTCCCTTGTCCAAGATGGGGCTCGATCTTGCAGACCATGATCTCGTCGAACAGGTCCTGTGCGAGTGCCTCTTCCGCTGAAACTCCGCCGAAACGATAAAAAGCCTCGTTAACGGTAAGTCTTTCCCACGGGTCATGGAGGCGGATTTCTTTCCCCTGCCGCTGGAGTCTGCCGTGCAGTCCCACGGCATCCGCAACAGCCCTGACCAATGCTTCACAATCTTCCATGATCCGCAGATAGTCGGCATTCGTCCGATACCATTCCAGTAAAGTAAATTCCGGCAGATGCAATGAGCCACGCTCGCCGTTCCGCCAGCAGCGGCAGAGCTGAAAGATACGCTCATGGCCGGCTGCCAACAGCCGTTTCATGCATATTTCCGGTGAAGGGTGCAGGACCCAGGATTCTGATTCCAGCAGGTCGATATGTGCTTCCGGGATGGGAAGGGGAATCCTGTGGGGCGTCTCAACTTCGAGAAAGTCGTTTTCCGTGAAGAAGTTTCGAATCGCCCCGAGGATTTTTGCCCTTTTCTGGAGGTTTTTCTTGCGTCCGGCAGGGTAGGAACCGGGAGTCATAAGCTTAGCCTTTGACTCTCGTTGAGTATTCACCGGTCCGTGTATCGATGGTAATGAGTTCCCCTTCTTCGATAAAGGGCGGTACTCTCAGTACGTAGCCGGTCTCGACGGTGGCAGGTTTCGAATCGCTGCCGGTGGTGTCACCCTTGAGCCATGGATCGGTCTGGGTAACCCGCAAATTGACGAAGTTCGGCAGGCTCACGCCAATCGGCTTGTCCTTGAAAAGGAGGATTTCCGCTTCGATGTTGTCGATCATGAAGTTTTTCGCATCACCAATAGCGTCTTCACTGATGCTTATCTGTTCAAAGCTCTGGTTGTCCATGAAGCAGTAGTGGTTATCTTCTTTGTAAAGAAACTGCATCGTTCTTTCTTCAAGGAAAGCGGGTTCGAAGGTTTCTCCGGAGCGGTAGGTCCGGTCCAGGATCGTGCCGTTGATCATATTT
>JAJZQA010000352.1 GCA_021810985.1 Deltaproteobacteria bacterium | reverse complement strand
ACGGTGTCCACCGGGGCAGAGGGATTTCGCAGCGAGGTCTTCGTCAACGGTTTCCCGCTTGTTGCCGACGAGCCGCTGGAGTACGGCGGCACCAATGAAGGCCCCTCCCCCTACGAGTACCTGCTGGTCGCCCTCGGCGCCTGCACGGCGATGACGGTGCAGATGTACGCCCGCCGCAAGGGTTGGCCGCTGGAGGAGGCGCTGGTGCGGCTTTCTCATCACAAGATCCATGCCGAGGACTGCCGCGACTGCGACGAGAAGGAACGGAAAATCGACCGGTTCGAACGAGAGCTGGAATTGCGGGGGGAACTGGACGAGACGCAGCGGCAACGTCTGCTGGAGATCGCCGGCATGTGCCCGGTTCACCGAACCCTCACCGGAGAGGTGCGGATCGAGACCACTCTTCGGCCGGTCTGAGGAGTTGCTGACGTATTGCCATGCCGTTTACCGTCGGCGGCGCCATTAGAGAGATACCCTCCATTCAGCACGGCACCATAACCCTTTTCTATTCAGCGTACGCAACCTCGAATAGAATAATACCGTTGCGATCAAATTTTCCTTGAAAAAAATGAGAAAATGCATGGAAAATTGTTGTTCGGAGAAATAACCATGAAAAAAACCACAGGCAACAAAACGATTTATATAACTAGAAAGGATAAGACCCGACTTGAAAAACTTCTGGGTGACGAAATATTGAAATTTGGATCTAATTTCAAGCATCTTGAAGGACTGACAAAGGAACTCATGAAAGCCAAAATCGTGGAGTCGGAAAAAGTACATACAGATGTCATAACCATGAATTCCAAGGTGCGAATCTACGATCTTGAGAGAAACGAACTCAATGAGTATGTACTCGTGTTTCCGAATGAGGCAGATGTGGATCAAAACAAGATATCCGTTCTCTCACTAGTCGGAACAGCAATGATAGGATGCCGAGTAGGCCATGTTTTTATCGTCAATACCCCGACTGGCGAAAGCCAAATGAAGGTAGAACAAATTCTTTATCAACCTGAAGCTGCCAAGGATTATCATTTATAATCTTTCTTCTGTGAAAGTTCTTAATGTGATAAACATTCACGACTTGGACTCAAGGCTACAGTTCTCAGAATTTAGCATGAAATCCAGGGAGTTAGAAAAAATACTAATCCCCTGCCTCCATGATGGAGAACCTCCGTAATTCACGTGTTGATGTTCGGGTTTTCCATTCTGATATGGATAGCCGTCAGGGCTTATGGTGATGCACCGCCGATCCCGGACAAGGTCGTAAACGCCAAGGGTGAAATTAGATTCAGCGGAGCTGAAATACGAGTTGGCTTTTGGAATTTTGTTGGTGCCGGAATTTTCGGTTTTCTGATAAACCTGCACATAGTCAGTTGTTTCGAAGTGGGCACCCGACACTGGCCATTGAAAGGAAAAGCGCATTCGTCCTTGTCTACCCATGGCGCCTTCGTCATTTCCCTTTTATTTTCTGAACCCGAGTAGCGCCTTCAGGAATTCCCGGTTCAGCTTCGCGATGAATCTGACGCTGATCCCTTTGGGACAGACGGCCTCGCATTCATAGTGATTGCCGCAGTTGCCGAATCCCTCTTCGGTCATAGCCCTTGTCATGGCACGCACACGCCTTGCCGCCTCGGGCCTCCCTTGTGGCAGGATTGCCAGATGGGGAACTTGGCGCCGGCAAACAGAATGGCGGAGTCATTGGGGCAACCGGCTACGCACGTACCGCAGCAGGTACTCTCTACACGAGCTATCCCGCAATTACCTTGTAGAAAGCCGGTGAGGGTTTTCCGACAAACAGGGGGTTACTTTTTCTCCGAACACGTCGTGAAGGGGGCTGGCGTGCACCTCCTCGAACGCGGCCTGGGCTTCGAACTCTACGACGGCCGCATAAATTCCTCCCTTTACAGGCTCCAGGAGCCGTCTCCGGATAAAGCCCTTAAACCCGGAAAACAACTGGTTCGAGGACGTAAACCATTGCAAAAAATCGGATTCTTTGCCCGTCCTGATCGGCGGAAAGGAAATTATGACTATGAACATGAGTAACCTCCAGCCTTCATTGCCGCCAGCCCATGCCCAGCCGGCAAGTTATCTTGTCGTCATTCAGTTTGGCCGGAGCAAGCGCGGGGGCTACAACTTACTTTCGAGGAATGCCTTGAGCGCGACGGCGTTGTTGTGCTCCTCGTCGTGGGCGCTGTAGAGCAGTGTGACAGTTCCCTGCCGTGCCTCATCCAGAAGCGGTTTCCAGGAATCCTGACTTCCCTCCAGTTCAGTGAAATAGCGGAGCCTGAATTCCTCCCATTTGGCGGGTTCGTGTCCGAACCAGCGACGCAGCGCGTCACTGGGCGCGACATCTTTTATCCAGCCATCCATTCTCAGGTCCTCTTTTTTCATTCCCCGCGGCCAGAGTCTTTCCACGAGAAATCGTTTGCCGTCACCCGCCTCCGCAGGCGCATAGACGCGTTTCACTTGTATCATGGATTCACCTCTCGAAAGTCCGACTCACCGCAGATCGCCGAATCACACCAGTTTCGCCGCTGCGCGGGCTGCGGTCACGACCGGATCCCAGACCAGGGAGAAGGGGGGTGCGTAGCCGAGGTCAAGATCGATCATCTCCTCGACCGTAAAACGGGCATGCAGAGAGGTCGCCAACGTGTCGATCCGCTTGGCCGATCCTTCCATCCCGACGATCTGCCCGCCCAGGAGCCGGCCGCTCCCCCTTTCGGCCAGCACCTTCACGGTAATTCTCCCTCCCCCCGGATAATATCCCGCATGGGTCCGGCTCTTGAACACCGCGCTCACCCACTGAATCCCGAGTTTGCGGAGCTCTTTCTCCTGAAGGCTGGTGCGGGCGATCTCCACATCACAGATCTTCGTGACGGCGGTCCCCACGATTCCGGGAAAGGTGGCGTATCCCCCTCCCAGATTGATCCCCG
>JAJZQA010000351.1 GCA_021810985.1 Deltaproteobacteria bacterium | reverse complement strand
AATGAAAGGTTGAGAGTCATGCATAGGAAACGAGTGACATTTTGTGCCGCATACCTCGCGGTAACGCTGGCGATATATGCCGGAACCGCATTTGCCCACGGTCAGGAACACCATGATGGCGGGCATACCTCCGATGCCGCCAAACCTGTCCAACCAATTTTTTAAGTTTGCATACAGTTGACTCCAATCAAACATCCTTGATTGCCTTGTTCGCTGCAATAAGAATTGGATCCCATACCGGTGAATAGAGCGGCGAGTAGCTCAGATCCAGTTCGGCAAGCTCGAACACTGTCATATGTTTGTATATTCCGGTGGCAAGGACATCGAGCCGTTTTGCCACGACGTCCTGCCCGATCATCTGTCCGCCGAGGAGCAATCCGGTCCCTTTTTCACACAGAAGAAGTACACGCATTGTGCCACCACCAGGGAATGCACCTCTTGTCGGCGTGTCCACGTAGGTTTTTACGTAATTCGTGCCAGCCTCCCGGAGCTGCCGTTCACTGAGACCGGTGGTGGCTACCGTAAGGTCGAAGAATTTGAATACCGCGGTCTGGTCGATGCCGTAAAACTCCTTCATGGCATTGCTGTTGACGATATTGCTGCCGACGAGTCGGCCCTGCTTGTTGGCCACAGGTCCGAGCGGCATATAACCGTTCCTGCCGAGTTGGCGGATATAGTGCTCGGCGCAGTCTCCGGCAGCAAAGACATCGGGAAGATTCGTCCGCAAATAACGATCTACCTTTACCGCTCCGGCAACCCCCAATTCGCCGCCGGAAGCCGAGAAAAGGGTTGTATTCGGCTTTACGCCGATGGAGACGACGACCATGCCGGCTTCGAAGTCTCCGCTCGCGGTCCTGACCACGGCGCCATTTTTTTCTATAATCTCAACATTGGTGTGAAGCGCGATCCCTTTCTGCTCAAGCTTCTCCAGCACCTTTGCCCGGATCTCTTCGGCAAACGAAGGTAGGATCGTAGCGGACTTCTCGAGGATGACCGGTGTGATCTTCATGTTGTAGAGGACGTCAACCAACTCAAGATTGGTATAACCGGAGCCTATGAGAAGGGCATTGGCAGGGGCTTTTTCGTAGATGATATTTTTGACCCGTCGTGCATCGTTCAGTGTCTTGAAGGAGAAAACCGTATCATCATCGAATCCGGGCAAAGGCAGCCTGCTCGCTTTATTGCCGGTGGCATACACGAGGAAATCGTAGCCTTCACGATATTCCCTGGAAAGCTCGTGATTAACGACCGTAACCTCCTTTAGAGCCGGATTAATGGCAACGGCCTCATGGTGCAGGCGGTAATCTATACCGCGCCCCTTTCTGATATCATCAAGACTCAAGGCATAAAGGTCCTCGACGGGCTTATCCTTGTAGAACAGGTTGTACGGCATGCCGCAGGCGGCGTAAGAAACATCTCCCGACTTTTCCAGAACAACCACGTGCGCGGCATGGTCCTCGCGTTTGATCTGGCTGGCGGCCGACAGTCCTCCGGCCACCCCCCCAATAATGACTATTTTCATCTGATACCCCCAGTCATGATACAGGAGCGACTTTGGCCAATGTTCTTTCAATCCTCTCCTTCATCACCTGACATCGTGTCAGTATGGGGGTGCCACTGTTTCTGATTCAGATATCCAAACCATGGTGCCATGAATAAGGTAAGCACTATGAGTAGTAACAACAGAAATAACGTTCCCATTTCTTATCTCCTCTCACATGCGTCTTTTCTTACATTCTAATTATAGTCCTGATTTCGGTAAGACGGACGTATAAAACTACTAAATCTCGTCAACCATTTCTTTCGTCATCGGCCTTGTTTGAGTGACTGTCGCAGTACATACGGCAAAATTCCGCCGTGACGAAAGTATTCAAGCTCATTCGGAGTGTCGATGCGGGCAGTGACCGAAAATTGTCCGGTCGAACCATTGGCAACCCTGGTTTTGACCAGGAGTTTCTGCCCCGGTTTGAGGAGAGAGAGCCCTTCGATAACGAAGCTCTCTTGCCCGGTGAGCCCGATCGTCTGGTAGGTTTCGCCCGGGAGAAATTGTAACGGAAGGATTCCCATCCCCACGAGATTGGAACGGTGAATTCGTTCGAAACTCTCGGCAATTACCGCCCGAACGCCCAGAAGTAGCGTTCCCTTGGCAGCCCAGTCACGCGACGAGCCGGTACCGTATTCCTTGCCGGCAATGACGATGAGCGGGACCTCTTCTTCACGATAGCGCATGGCAGCATCGTAGATGGACATCTGCTCGCTCCCTTTGCCGTCTGTTGACATCCAGGTGGTCACCCCTCCTTCCACCCCCGGCACCAGCCGGTTCCTGATGCGGATATTGGCAAAGCTCCCCCTGACCATCACTTCGTGGTTACCGCGACGGGAGCCGTACGAATTGAATTCCTCCGGCTTCACGCCCAGGGAGATGAGGTACTGTCCCGCCGGGGAGTCCTTGCCGATCGAGCCTGCCGGGGAAATGTGGTCGGTCGTGACTGAATCTCCGAGGAGAGCAAGGACCCGGGCGCCCCAGATGTCGGCGACCGGCACCGGGGTCACCGTAAAATCGGCAAAAAACGGCGGTTCCTTGATGTAGGTCGATTGCGCCTGCCACTGGTAGAGTTCGCCGGTTGGTATTTCAAGCCCGTTCCACAGCTCGTCGCCGTGGAAGACATCCGCATAGGTGCGGCTGAATTGTTCTGCCGAGACATGGCTCCGGACAAGATCCGCCACTTCTTCCTCAGCGGGCCAGATATCGCCAAGGTAGACGAGCTGGCCGTTCGGATCGGTCCCGAGAGGGTCGCGGGTGAGGTCAATGTTGATGTTTCCCGCCAGGGCATAGGCGACAACAAGCGGCGGGGAGGTAAGATAGTTGGCCCGGACATAGCTGTTGATACGCCCTTCGAAGTTACGATTACCCGAGAGCACCGCTGAGACCGCCAGACCC
>JAJZQA010000012.1 GCA_021810985.1 Deltaproteobacteria bacterium | reverse complement strand
TAGTAATTGATTACTATTTTATACGCTCAGAAAGTTTTGTCAATGGATTTAATTGGGTGTGCTGGCGGGTATGCTGTAAAAGAGCGGTTTGTTTACTTCTCCGGTTTCCGTTTTGCTCTTTCGCGTGAGTTGCGACGCGCAAGTCGCGGGGATGGCAAAAAACAGCATTTCAAGATTTTTGCGAGACAAGCGACGTTATCTCAGGCAAATCAAGAAAGATACGTGGTCTGGTACTCACTGTTCAGATTTCCGGAGATTGGCTGCCTGAAAAAATACTTGCGCTTTGTCAGGGAGGGCGATACCGTCAGAAAATTACACCACCTGACAGGAGTATCATTTGAAACAACCGGAGAAAAGAATAGTCGGGCCGGAAACGGTGCAGATGCTGGATCTGGGGCATCCCTGGGTGATTGCCGACAGTCACACGAAGCGCTGGCCTGCCGGGCAGGCTGGGCAAGTGGTTTCGTTAACGGACAGTGCCGGGCGTTTTCTGGCCACGGCTCTGCTTGACCCGGCCGACCGGATTGTGGCCAGGGTGCTGTCCCGCAAACACATCAGTCTGGATCAGTCCTGGCTGACAAGGCAGCTGACAGCGGCCATCGAGTTGCGAAGCTGTCATGCTGAACTTGCGGAGACAAACGCCTATCGTCTGGTGAATGCCGAAGGAGACGGTCTGCCCGGTCTGACGGTCGACCGTTACGGCGCTTTCCTCATGGTGCAGCTGTACTGCTCCGGCTGGCGTCCCCATCTTTCGCTGGTGACCCGGGTGCTGCAGGAACTGCTTTCGCCAACCGGCATCTACGAAAAGAGCCGCCCCCAGAAAACCAGGGAGTTGGAGGCGGTCAGCGACAGCAAGCGCTACGGCAAGCTGTTGAGCGGTAAACCGGCACCGCCGCAGCTGGAGGTGCGCGAAAACGGCCTGACCTTCCTGGTCAGTCTGGAGCAGGGACTGAATACCGGTCTGTTTCTCGACCAGCGCCGCAACCGCCGCGACCTGATGGCGCGCGTGGCAGGGAAACGGCTGCTGAACCTCTTTGCCTACACCGGCGCTTTTTCCGTGGCGGCCGCCGCTGCCGGGGCGAGCCAGGTGACCACTGTGGATGTCTCGGCCGGCTACACCGAATGGGCCAAGGCCAATTTTGGCTGCAATCGCCTCGATCCCCAGCGCTACGAGTTCCTGGTGGGTGATTGTCTCGCCGTGCTGGCGGATCTGGCGGCACGGAAGAAGAAATACGATATCATTTTGATGGATCCACCGTCCTTTTCCACTACCGGAAAGAGCCGCTTCACCACCCGCGGCGGCACCTCGGACCTGGTTGCCGCGGCGCTGCCGCTTCTGAACGACGGCGGTCTGCTGATCAGTTCATCCAACCACCAGAAACTGGATCTTGCCGACTACCTCAAGGAGCTGCGGCGCGGTGCGCTCAAAACGGGCAGTGACCTGCGGGTGATCAACCTGGCCGGTCAGCCGGAGGATTTTCCCTATCCGGTCACCTTTCCGGAGGGGCGCTACCTGAAGTACGCCATCAGTGTCAAGGTCGGGAAGTAGTAGACGTATGCGGCTGCGGTGACGTAGAGTAAAACTATCAGCAGCACACGTTATTCCAATTCCAGATCAAGGCCCTCTCTTCGTTGGCTCGTCTTCGGCTGCTCAAGGTACTCTTCAGTACGCCTCGCAGCCTCACTCCTCGCCGCCTTGAGATCATCCTTGATCTGGAATAGGTAGTACTCACCGTAGTGAGCTCTAAAAATCTTTAGATTGGACACGTATGAGCCCGGTAACGCACTTGCTGCTGAGTTGGTCCTTCAGCAGTATCTTGCCTTTTGACCGAAAAGATCGGGTCCTTGTCACCCTTGCCGGGGTGGTGCCTGATCTGGATGGTGCCGGCATCTTGTGGGATCTGCTTTCCTACCGCGCCGGTCAGCCCCTGGAGCTGTGGATCAGGTTCCACCATGTCCTGTGCCATAACATTACCTTCGGTCTGTGTATCGCATTTATAACGTTCTGCCTTGCCACGCGCCGGGTGTTGGCAGGTGTCGCGGCGTTCCTGGTCTTTCACCTGCACCTGGTTTGTGACATCCTCGGTTCACGTGGTCCTGACGATGCCTGGTCCGTGCCGTATCTGCGGCCTTTTTCCTCTGCCGGGGATATCGTCTGGGCACACCAGTGGGCTTTGAATTCCTGGCAGAACTTCGCCATAACGTTCCTGGCGCTCAGTTTTATTTTTTTTCAGAGTTGGAGAAAGGGGATCTCCCCGCTTGAGATTGTTTCCCGGTCTATGAACGATTTGTTCGTCAGGACAGTGCGGAACCGTTTCGGTATTCCGCCGGCTCTCAAAGGAGACTTCACTTCGGAAAGGTGACCTGTTCGGAGCGAATAGAAAAGGGGCCTGATAGCGGGAAGCATTTCTACCTTCCGTTATCAGGCCCTTTTTCTGCGGTTTCAGGCATGTTGCATGAGGATTTGGACACTACTTGACCTTGCCCACCGGGTAATCAGATTCTTTCCAGGCCTTGATGCCGCCGGGCAGGCGATAGACGTTTTTATAGCCGAGCTTGACCGCCCACATCGCGGCGTTGTGGCTGCGGGTGCATTTGGTAAATCCGCAATAGAAAACGATCAGTCTGTTTTTGTTCACACCGAGGAGTTTTCCCCAGGTTGGCCTTCGTCTTGTCGTCCAGGGAGGTCATTTCCGGGATGGGAAATTCCATTTGTTTTGCTCCCGGGATGTGATTTTTTTTGAAGCTGTCTTCATAGGGCATGGTATCGACGAGGAGCAGGTCTTTTTTCTCATCCAGCCATTTTTTCACATCCGGAGTGGAAACGACTTTATAGTGTCCTCGTGCTACTTCCGCTGAGAAGACTATGGCGTCTTTCTCGTTTTCAAGTTCCTTGGCGCCCCAGGCAAAAACGTTAGTAGCCAGGAGTGTCAATGCAATAAAGGTCAGTGTTGCGGGGATGATGGTTTTCATTTTTTCAGCCATAGATACTTCCTCCTAGATGATAGTAGTGAATTTCAGTCGTGGTGCCGAGCCTTGTTCGCGCCGGGTCCTGAGGAACCGGTAGTAATAGAGGAAGCAACAGACGGCAATCATGATGAAATCGCGATAAAGGGCTTGCCGGAGACTGTTCTGCCCCTTGAGTTCCTCTGTGGAAAAGCAGCCGCAGTCGATGTCGAGATCCTGCAGGATACCGTACCAGAGAATGGTGCAGAACATGAGCAACATGGCTAAAATCGCTGAAAGGGCTCCGGGAATTTCGAACAGGAGACCGATACCGGCCAAGAGTTCCAGTGACGGCAGGCCAATGGCTACCGCTGCCAGCAACTGCTCGGGAACAAGGTCGTAGAGTGAGATCATCCGGGCGAATCCCTTGACGTCCAGCAGCTTGATGGCGCCCGAATAGATGAAGATGCCGCCGAGAGATATTCTAAGAAGATGATAGGACCAGTTGGAAAAAGTTTTCAGGCCGGATTGCACGTTCGCCTCGATCAGCTGCTGCTGCGTGATATTTCTTGTCGAGGGACGATAGTAATGGAATCATTCCACAAGTCAAATTGATAATATTAAACAATATTTGCATTACTATCGGTTTTGTCGATATCGGCGGGGTCATGCGGCAGTGTAGGGGAGGGTCAGTTTTTCCTTCAGGGAACGATCGTGTTGCAGGCAGCTGCCATCCTGTCCAGGGCTTCGGTGAGTATGGATCGCGGACAGCCGAAATTGAGCCGGACAAATCCGGAGTCGCCAAAGTCGCTGCCCCGTGACAAGCCGACCCCGGCTTTTTCGAAAAACAAGGGCGGATCGTGAAGGCCGCTTTTTCGCGTATCGATCCAGGCCAGGTAGGTTGCTTCCAGGTGGTGCATTGACAGGCCTTTGATACCGTTGATAGTCTGGTGGACCAGGTCGCGATTCCCGCGCAGGTACTCGAGAAGCTCCCGGTGCCAGGCCCCGCAATCGCGGTAGGCGGCGAGCGCGGCGGCATAACCGAGGGCATTCACCGACGGCACGATGCCGGCCATGGCCGAGCAGAATCGCCCGCGAAGTCCCGGGTCGGGGATCACGGCAAGGGAGCAGCCGAGGCCGGGAATATTGAAGGTCTTGCTCGGGGCCAGGAGGGTGATGGTGTGGGCCGCGATCTCCGAGGAGAGGCTGGCGAGCGGGATGTGTTTTTTGTCACTGTCCAGAATCAGACCGGAGTGGATTTCGTCGGAGCAGATGAAGAGCCGGTGACGCAGGCAAATCTCCGCGACCGTGCTGAGCTCCTCCCGGCTGAAGGCGCGTCCCACCGGGTTATGGGGATTGCAGAAAAGGAAGAGCCGGGTTCTGCCGCTGATCGCCCGCTCCATGCCGTTAAAGTCGAAAACCCAGCGGTCTCCGTCCTCCACAAGGTGCGTGGTAACCAGATTGCGGAGAGAGTTGCGAGGCGCGCTGAGGAAGGGCGGGTAGACCGGCACGGCGCTGAGAACTTCGTCTCCGTCTTCTCCGACAGCCCGGCAGGCCAGATTGAGGCCGGTTACCAGTCCCGGCAGCCAGACAATCCATTCTTCCTCGATGTCCCAGTCGTATTCGTCCCGCAGATGCGCTGTTACGGCCTCGGAAAGTCCTTGCAGCGGGCGGGTATAGCCGAAAACCCCATGTTCAATCCGTCGGTGCAGGGCCTCGATAATCGGCTGGGGCGAACGAAAGTCCATATCGGCCACCCAGAGAGGGATGATGTCCCTTCCGTGATATCGATCCCATTTTTCACTGGAGGTGCCTCTCCGCTCGATGATTTGATCAAAATCGCTAACGATAGTCTTTCCCCTTTTCATTGTGTCTTCATATACAAAAGGCCAGAAGCACCCGCTTCCAGCCTTTCGTCATTTCTTTTGATCTGTTCCCCGGTCTGAGGAAAATTCAGGAAGGATTTTCATCCCGCCCGATATCCGCACTTCTTATAGGATGTGAGACAACGGTCGTGAATCATCGCCTCCTTTCTTGATTTTAAGCGTATCATGCCGAATGGGGGCTGGCAAGGGCTGCCGGGAAATTTTTTTGAGATAATTTTCATTTGGCTGACAAAGCTGGAAAATGGCCTCGGCTTACGCTGGAAGTACGGCGGAGGGACTATCCGGCGATGCCGTATTTCGTTCCCTTTCTGACGATAAACCCATCTTTTTTCAAGCCTTTCAGGATTTTATCCAGCCGTAGCGGGTCTTCCTTGATGGCCTGAAAAATTTCGTCTTTCCCAGAAAGCGGTTTTTGCAGAAGCAACTTCAGGATCTTTCCCCGTATCTGGCGATCTGAACCCTCGAAGCGGCTCTGGCGGGTATGGTGCGCGCTTTTTCTCGAGGGGTTGCCGTGGGTCTGTTTCAGCATGACACCGTAATCCATCAGGGCATAGTACCACTCCCTGGGATTATTCCTGTCGAGAGTGGCCTGAATAAGCGGCATGATCTCGCTGTCTTTCACGTCCTGCCGTTCAGCGAAAAAGCACTGGATATAGACCGTCCGGATATTGGTTTCGATGATCGGTACCGGTTGATGAAAGGCGAAGGCGGCGATTGCCCCGGCGGTATAGGGCCCGATGCCGGGTAGGCTGCGTAATTGTTCCGCGGAGCCGGGCAGGGCACCGTCGAAGTCCTGGACGACCTTTTTTGCCGTTTCCTTCAGGGCAATGGCCCTGCGGTTGTAGCCGAGTCCCTGCCACACATGCAGAACGTCTCGCAGGGGCGCCTGGGCGAGGGCGGTGAGGTCGGGAAAGGCGGCCAGGAATTCCCGATATTTTTCAACGACCCGCTCAACCCGGGTCTGCTGGAGCATGATCTCGGATACCAGGATTTGATAGGGATCTTCGGTTTCGCGCCAGGGCAGGGGACGGGGATGGGCGTGGTAATGCACGTAGACTTCGCTCTGAAACCGTTGAATGGCTTCCTGATGCAGAAGTGTCTGGATTGTTTCCTGCTGGATTCCGACTGGTTTTTTCATGTCTGTCCGATGCCGTCCGATCATGTAATTAGCTTCGGCAATTAAACATCATGCCCCTGCCTTTGATATGATAAATTGCCCCCGTACTACCTGCCTGCGAGTCTCTCATCGAATACTACTACAGAAATTCAACGACTGACTACACGAATGAAGATAGCGTGGTATTCTCTCAGTATCCGTTTTTCCTTCAGGAGATGACCATTGCTTGCTGGGTTGGCTTTCAGGAGAACCACGAACATGTTGCTGAAAATTGTTTCCGGAGGTCAAACAGGTGTCGATCGGGCCGCTCTCGATGCCGGACTTGCGGGCGGGATTCCAGTTGGTGGCTGGTGTCCGTCCGGGCGGCGTGCGGAGGACGGAACGATCCCCGAATGCTACCCCCTGCTGGAACTCAACTCCCCGGATTACGCCGCACGCACGGAAATGAATGTCGTTGCTTCCGATGCTACCCTGGTTTTGAACCGTGGTGAACTGGCCGATGGCACTGCTTTGACTGTCCAGTTGGCACGGAAGCACCGGAAGCCTTTCCTGGTTGTACAGTTGGAGGAGAATGGTGACCCGGCTGCCGTGGCTGAATGGCTCCGCAAACGGGGGGTGAAGGTGCTGAACATTGCCGGTCCGCGTGCATCGAAGTGTCCCGGCATTTACGAATCTGCCTTGCAGTTCGTGCGGAAACTGTTACAGGAAAGGTAGCTGCCGGCTATTTTGCACTTTGACGAGGAGTCCTGCATGGAAAAGGAATTAAGATCCGCAACCGACCTGTTGACCCTGTCGAATGGGTACTGGCATGCCTGTGCTCTCCACGCCGCGGTCAAGCTTGACCTCTTCACCGCCCTTTCCGCCTGTCCCTTCACGGCGGCAAAACTGGCCGAACTGGTTGGCTGTGATGAGCGTGGGCTTGGAATGTTGCTCCATGCCCTGACGGCCATGGGTTTGCTGGAAAGGATTGACGATTCTTTTACGGTTGCCGGCATTTCCGCCGAATTTCTTTCAAAAACGTCGCCGCGCTACCTGGGCCATATCATCCTTCACCA
Source organism: Deltaproteobacteria bacterium (assembly GCA_021810985.1). Classification (GTDB taxonomy): domain Bacteria; phylum Desulfobacterota; class Desulfuromonadia; order Geobacterales; family Geobacteraceae; genus RPRC01. The sequence continues at coordinate 9,355 of JAJZQA010000012.1, read as the reverse complement.
TCACTATCTGATGTCTTCCTGGTCCCATCTGGACGAGTCGGTGCGGAGCGGAGCGCCGATTCGGGGGCGGTACTCCCACGGGGATGAGGAAGATATGCGGGAAAGTTTTGAGATGGGCATGTTTGATCTCGCCATGCAACTGGCACCGCGGATCGTGCCCCAGCTCGATCTTGGCGGCCGCCGGCGGTTGCTGGACCTTGGTGGCGGTCCCGGGACCTATGCAATTCATTTCTGTCAGCATAACCCCGGACTTTCCGCCGTTGTCTTTGATCTTCCCTCGACCCGGCCCTTTGCCGAGCAGACCATAGCCAGGTTTAACCTTTCCGAGCGGATTGATTTTGTTGCGGGCGACTTTCTGGCTGAACCGCTGCAGGGACCCTACGATGTTGCCTGGCTTTCCCATATCCTGCATGCACAGTCTCTGGAAGAATGCGCGGTGGTTGTGAGACGGACGAAGGAGGCGCTTGTGCAGGGAGGGATGATACTGATTCAGGAGTTCATTCTTGACGAAGGCCTGGATGGACCGGTTTTTCCGGCGCTTTTTTCCCTGAATATGCTCTTGGGTACCAAGGGTGGGCAGTCCTACTCCTGGGGGCAGCTGGAGGCATTGCTGTCAGATGCAGGTTTCCGTGATCTGCGACGCCTGCCCCTGCAACTGCCTAATGGCGCCGGAGTGATTACCGCCATCCGGCTTTGACCTTGGCAGTTTTCGCAGGGAGTGCGGCTCTTCTGTTGCGCAAAAAGCCCCGGAAATCATCTCCGGGGCTTTGCTGTATTTACGCGGTAAGCTTTTCCAGCGCTTCCCGGTACTTCTCGGCGGTTTTCCGGATGATCTCTTCCGGGAGCGGCGGGGCGGGGGCTTGCTTGTCCCAGTCGAGGGTTTCCAGGTAGTCGCGCAGGAACTGCTTGTCAAAGCTGGGCTGGGAGCATCCCGGGCGATACTCATCTTTCGGCCAGAACCGGCTGGAATCGGGAGTGAGACATTCGTCGATGATGATCAGTTTGCCGTCGCAGATACCGAATTCGAACTTGGTGTCGGCGATGATGATGCCGCGGTCGGCGGCAATTTTCCGGGCTTTGCAATAGATGTCAATGGTTGCCTTGCGGGCCTGTTCCGCGATGTCCTGTCCGCACAATTCCACCATCTTTTCAAAGGGGATGTTTTCGTCGTGGTCTCCGAGTTCCGCCTTGGTGGAAGGGGTAAAAATCGGTTCATCCAAGCGGGAAGACTCGGTGAGTCCCGCGGGGAGGGTGATACCGCAGACGGCGCCGGTTTCCCGGTATTCCTTCCAGCCGGAGCCGGCCAGGTAACCGCGGACGATGCACTCCACCGGCAGGGGACGGGCCTTCTTCACCAGCATGGAGCGGCCTTTCAGTATCTCGGCGTATTTTGCGCATTCAGCGGGGAATTGGCTGACCTCGGTAGCGATGAGATGGTTGGGAATGATATCTTCCATCAGGCCGAACCAGTGTGCGGAAATCTGGGTAAGAACCTCTCCCTTGCCTGGGATTCCCTCGTTCATAATCACGTCAAAGGCGGAAATCCTGTCGGTGGTTACGATGAGGAGTGTCTCTCCAAGATCATAAATATCGCGGACTTTGCCGCGTGCTGCCAGCGCAAGGTCGGGGAAATCGGTTGAAAGTACGAGTTTTGTCATAGGGGCCTCCTGTTTTGACCTGGAAATAGAGCGGGGATGCCAAATGGCATCCCCTTGAGTAGTAAAGATCGGTTAAGGTGTGGAAGATTCGTTTGGCTTAGTCGTTTGCCAGGGCCGGATTGATGATGATCTTCGCTTTATCCCGGAGTCCCTTTAACCAGGCTTCCTGGGCTTCCTGCTGTTTTTTCGGCAGCAGCGTGGCCCGGATTTTTTCCTTTTCCTGAATGAATCCGCCACGGTCTGCTTGGATTCGCTGTTTCAGACGTATGGCATACCAACGGCCATTGACGTTAAATGGCGCGGCGGCAGCGGGGCTGGCGGGTTTCAGCTGAAATGCCGTTTCCATGGCATCTTTAGATACACCGATCTGGGGGATTTTCCCATCGCTGGCGTAGGTGAAGCTACCCGTTGTCTGCAGTGCTCCCGTAAATTGATTGCTCCGCATTTTCCGCAGGGCTTCATCGGCCTTTTTCCGTGCCAGTTCAACCGACTTCTGAGCGAGCACCTTTTTCTCCACTTCAGCTTTGACCTTGGACAAGGGCGGGACAACGGACGGGTTCCTGAGCGTCACCTTGAAGAGGTAAACGCCTTTTGCGGTTTCAACCGGTCCGCCCAGTTCTCCCTGTTTCGTGGCAAAAGCCTTTTTGATGAGCTCAGTTTCTTCGGCAAATGCTGCCGGAGGGTTCTGCAGCGTAAAAAGGCCGGTTCCGGCAACCGGAACGCCGAGCATGCGGGCGGCACCGGCGAGGTCGTTGGCGGCAAGGTTTTTATTGAGGGCGACGGCGACCGTTTCATACGCCTGACTCGCCGCCTTGAATTTCAGGGCATCGTCTTTTACCCGGTCTTTCACTTCTTCAAAAGGAAGTATCCCGCCTTTACCCTGGTAGCGGTCGATGTTTTTCTGATAGTAGGTCTGAATCTCTTCGCTGCTGATAGTGAGCGTCGGCAAGAGCTTGACCGGATTCAGCAACAGATAGTCGAGCTTGATTTCTTCCTTGGTCTTGAACTCTTTCTCGTGCTTCTGGAGGTAAGCGGTCAGTTCCTGTTCGGTTGCCGAGACGCTTTTGCGTACCTCGGTTGGTGAAAAGGAAACATACTGAAGCTCGACTTTGTCGTGCGTTTTTTTGAAGTATTCGAGAAGGTCCTGGTCATTGAGGGTCACCTTGTCGGCGACTGATTTACCGGCCTTGGAAATGGCGATGTCCTGACGAACGCTTTTTTCGAAGTTGGTGGTAGTGACGTGGTTCATTTTCAGGACTTGATCATAAAGGTTTTTGTCGAAGACGCCATCTTTCTGGAAGTACGGCATCTTTGCTATTGCGTCCACCAGTTCGTCATCGGAGACCTTGATGCCCATCCGCTTGGCTTCCTGTCTGATGAGCGCCGAATTGATCAGGTTGTCCAGGGTGCTTTTGCGCAGATTCAGCAACTTCTCGATTTCGGGAGTAACCGGTTGGCCGTAGATCTGTTGGAGTGAGTCTTTGGCGCGCTCGTAGTTTTTTACGTACTCATCGTAGGGGATTTTTTCGCCGTTTACCTTAACCGCGTAGCCGGAACTGTCGAGACCCTCTTCACCTTTACCCCAAATGAGAAAGATTGTTCCGACAAAAGAGAGAACAATTACGCTGAAAACGATTTTTATGATGATCGACTGCTTATACTTTCTCATGATTCCAAGCATTGCCTAAGGACTCCTTATAAGGAAATTATTGAGAAAAATTGCTGTGTAACGGGCGGCATACTAATATATTCAAGGCTCAAAAGCAACTGGAGATTGCCCCTATTTTCTTCCTTGCCAGCTGTTGCGGTTTTTGTTAGGATTCACCATTCAGCTAGTACTCGTCAGTATTTTTCAAAATTTATGATGAAGGGAGCAGGGATGCTCAAAATATTTGATTATATATTCGGCATGTTTTCAAGCGATCTGGCAATTGACCTGGGAACTGCAAATACCCTGGTGTATCTGAAGGGCAAGGGTGTCGTGGTCCGGGAGCCTTCGGTGGTCGCAGTGCAAAAGACCTATGGCGGCCAGCAGAAGGTGCTGGCGGTCGGCATGGAAGCCAAAAAGATGCTTGGCCGCACCCCGGGCAGCATCACCGCCATCCGTCCGATGAAGGACGGGGTCATTGCCGATTTCGACATTACCGAAGAGATGCTGCGCTATTTCATTCACAAGGTGCACAATCGCAAGACCCTTGTTCGTCCCCGCATCGTCATCTGCGTGCCGTCCGGCATTACCCAGGTGGAAAAACGTGCGGTCAAGGAGTCCGCTGAATCGGCGGGCGCCCGTGAGGTGTACCTGATTGAGGAGCCGATGGCGGCTGCGATCGGCGCCGGTTTGCCGATCACCGAGGCAAGCGGCAACATGATCGTCGACATCGGCGGCGGTACAACCGAAGTGGCGGTGATCTCGCTGGCCGGGATCGTTTATACGAAATCCGTCCGCGTTGGTGGCGACAAGATGGACGAAGCTGTTGTCCAGTACATCAAGCGCAAGTATAACCTGTTGATCGGCGAGCGGATGGCCGAGCACATCAAGATTGAGATCGGTGAAGCCTATCCGGGAGAAACGGTCCAGACCATGGAGGTCAAGGGCCGCGATCTGGTTTCCGGAATTCCCAAGACCACGGAAATTGATTCCAACGAGATCAGGGAGGCCCTTTCCGAACCGGTAAATGCCATCGTGGAAGCGGTGCGCATCTGCCTGGAGCGGACTCCTCCTGAACTGGCTGCCGACATCGTTGACAAAGGGATCGTTCTCGCTGGTGGTGGCGCCTTACTGCGCAACCTTGATTTACTGCTCCGTGAAGAGACCGGCTTGCCGGTGGTGATTGCCGAAGATCCGCTGTCCTGTGTCGTTCTCGGTTCCGGCAAGGTACTTGACGAACTGAACCTGCTTCGCCGGGTGGCGATCAGTTCTTGATTCTATCTGGACGGAGGTCTCTCAGCATTTCCGGGATGATCGTTACATCATGAACAGCCCCTTCTGTTCATTTCCGGCACGGAAAACCGCCCACCTATTGTCGAATATTCTATCAGACTATCTCTGGAGTTCATGCCTCCGCTTGCGGAGGCCCCTGTCCCGCATCCCCGGAACACGTGCATGAGCAGTGCAGGAACCGATATTATCATTCCCGTATGGAATAACCCGACAGAGACCCGTGAATGCCTTGCGTCTCTCGTGGAGCATTCCGCTGATTTCCGTCTGATTCTTCTGGATACGGGCAGTGATCCGGCAACCGAGCAACTGCTTCATGAATTTGCCGATTTTCTGGACAACCGGGCACTGCTGATGCGCAGTGAAAATGCCCAGGGGTTCGTTACTACGGTAAATCGGGGACTGGCAAGGGCCGAAGCGCCGCTTATCGTGGTGATGCGCTCAAGTACGCGCGTCACGGCCGGCTGGCTTGAACCGATCCAGGAAGCAGCACGCCAGACGGACGCCGGGATTCTGGTTCCCTGCCTCGAGTTGTTCGGCTCAGGATCATCTACGACGAAAAAATGCGCTCGCCCGGGCGGAGAGGTACACCATGGCTCCTTTTCCGCCTTGGGAATAACCCGTGAAGTCTTCGCTGCCATCGGCGGTTTCGATGAAAGTCTCGACGGCGATGTCTGGTGCCTGAAGGATTACTCGCGTCGCGCCGACCGGTCTGGATTCACCACCCTTCGTGTGGCCGGACCGGCGATTCTCTATCGGGAAATAATTACCTATGGGTCACGTGAGCGCCGGGAAACAATGGTCAGGGAAAGCATTGCTACCTATACCGCCCGCTGGGGAGAAGCCCGGTTCTTTTGCGCTTTTTTTGCTTTGCGCTCAGATCAGGAGACGCTCGGGAAGGCGTTTGCCGTCATGCTGACTGCTGCCCGCCGCGGCCATCATTTTTTTGTCTTTGCCTCTCCTGCCGTGTATCAGCTGATCCTTTCCGCCTCACTTCACCTGCTTCATGATGCTATCCTGGTGTATAAACTTCCCCGGATCTTCCCTCAGCGAGCCTGTCGGGCCGTCTTTGCCCGGGTCCGAGCCAGCCATAGTGACGTTTCCGTCTTGACCGGACTGGATGGCCTTTTTGATCTTGAGGGTGAAAAACGGGTTTCCTTTGCCGAAGTTGAAAAGAGTATTTCTGTTGCGGAGGTCTGAATGAATGAGAGAATGAAAGCCGCATTCCTCTCACATCGTGAGGTAATGGAGGCTCTGGAACGCGAACTTGGTCCGAAAATGATCCAGGTTACGGATCTGCTGGTGGATACCTTCCGGAACGGTAAAAAGCTCCTCGTCATGGGAAACGGCGGCTCAGCAGCCGATGCCCAGCACCTGGCCGGGGAGATTGTCGGCCGTTTTCGCCTTGAGCGGCGCGGTCTGCCGGCCATTGCCCTGAGTACCGATTCCTCGATTCTTACCGCGGTGGGTAACGACTACGGTTTTGAGGCGATCTTCAGCCGTCAGGTGGAGGCGCTTGCCCAGGAAGGTGATGTGGTGATCGGCATTTCCACCAGCGGGTCGTCTCCGAACGTGCTTTCCGCATTGCGCCTCGCCCGCGAAATGGGGTGCCGGACCGTGGGCCTGCTTGGCAAGGATGGCGGAAGCATCCGGGAGATGGTAGACATCGATCTAACGGTGCCGGGACAGGATACGCCGCGCATTCAGGAAGGTCACATCACCATTATCCACATTCTCTGCGAGTTGGTGGAGCAGGCGCTTTTCGGGGAGAAAAAACATGAAATATAAACCGCTGGATCTGGTCGGGGTAAAGACCTATCCGCTGGCGGAGCGTTCCAACAAGATGGTGATGAAACGGGATGCCTCCGCCGGAGTCCGGCCGGGGATGTCGGTGGACGAGCTGCTGCGTTCCATGCCGGCCCAGCTCGGCTCGCAGAACCTCCTGGCGGTAATTGACGCCGTGGTTGCGGCTCGTGCCGCGGGTAAGCCGGTGGTGATGGCGATGGGCGGACATGTGATCAAATGCGGACTTCAGCCGGTGCTGAAGAACCTGATCGAGGCCGGTGCCATTACCGCATTTGCCGTCAACGGGTCGGTCGCCATTCACGACTACGAGCTTTCCCTGATCGGCGAAACCAGTGAGGATGTGGGCAAGGTGCTGCACTGCGGATTGTTCGGCATGGCCGAAGAAACCGGGCGCGATATCAACCGTGCCCTTCGTGAGGGCGTTGCCCGCGGAATCGGTTTCGGCGAAGCGGTCGGCCAGTTCATCCTCGATAACGGCAATCCTTACAAGGATTGGAGTCTCCTGGCAACCTGCCGGGAACACGACCTCCCGCTGACCGTCCACGTGGCGATTGGTACCGATATCGTCCATCAGCATCCGACCGCCGATGGTGCGGTGATCGGTCAGGCCTCCTATACCGATTTCCGGATCTTCGCCTCGGTAATTTCCGAACTGGGCGATGGTGGTGTCTATCTCAATGTGGGCAGTGCGGTGCTCCTCCCCGAGGTGTTCCTCAAGGCGCTCTCCATCGTGCAGAATCTCGGGCACCACGTGGATAATTTCACCACGGCGAACTTCGATATGCAGCAGCACTACCGGCCGCTGCAGAACGTGGTGAAGAGGCCCACGTCCGGCAAAAGCAAGGGTTATACCGTTACCGGTCACCATGAAATCATGATTCCCCTTCTGGCGGCAGGCATTCTTGACCGGTTGGGGAGTGTCCCGACAACTACAGGAGGGTAGAAAATGCCCATGGATCGCAAAGATGCCGAATCGATCTTCATGCGGGTTAAAGGTCTCCGTGCACTGGTAATTGGCGACCTGATGCTTGATGAATATCTGTGGGGCAAGGCCGAGCGTATTTCTCCCGAGGCGCCGGTGCAGGTGGTGGATGTGCGTCGCGAAGATATGCGGCTCGGCGGCGCCGGTAATGTCGTGAACAATCTCGTTGCCTTCGGCGCGAGCGTTTCCATCTGCAGCGTAATCGGCGGCGATGAGAACGGCACGGTGCTTCGCCATGTCTTTACCGGCAAGGGGGTGGATGTGTCAGGGGTCTTCGAGGACCCGCTGCGCATGACCAGCAAAAAGACCCGGGTGCTCGCCGCCAATCAGCAGATTGTCCGGATCGACCGGGAAACCCGGGAGGAAATATCTCCGGAGTTTGAAGAGAAGATCCTGGCACATGTCAGAGAGCCGCGCAATGTCTGGGATCTCGTCCTGATTTCCGACTATGGCAAGGGACTGCTTACTCCCCGGGTGCTGTCCGGTGTCATTGCTTCCGCCTGGGAGCGGGGTATTCCGGTAATTGTTGATCCGAAGGGGACCGATTACCGCAAGTACCACGGCGCCACCATCATCACCCCGAATCGCAAAGAGGCCGAGGTTGCCTCGCGCATCGCCATAACTGACGCTGAGAGCCTCCACCGGGCCGCGGAGCTCCTGCTGGCCGAAGGAGAGTACCAGGCACTGCTGATTACGAGGAGTTCCGAGGGGATGTCGCTTTTCCTGAAAGCTGGAGAAGAGGTCCACATACCGACCGTGGCGCGGGAGGTGTACGATGTTACCGGTGCCGGGGATACGGTGGTGGCAACCTTCGGGGTCGGTCTGGCCTGCGGACTTTCCTTTGAGCGGGCGGCGCACCTTGCCAATGTGGCGGCGGGGATCGTGGTCGGCAAGGTCGGGACTTCGACGGTTTCTCCCGAAGAAATCATCGGATCCATCAGTCACGAGCATCAGGACAGCGACATCAAGATCAAAAACCTGGACGCGCTTGCGTCCTGTATCGAGGAAGAAAAAAGGAACGGGAAGCGGATTGCCTTTACCAACGGTTGTTTTGACCTGCTTCATGTGGGGCATGTCAAGTATCTGCAGAAGGCAAGAACCTTCGGTGATCTCCTGATTCTCGGCCTGAACAGCGATGCCTCCATTCGCCGCCTGAAGGGGGAAAAACGGCCCCTGATCGGTCAGGGCGAGCGGGCGCACATCCTTGCTGCACTTGACTGTATCGATTATGTGGTGATCTTCGATGAGGACACCCCGATCAGGCTGCTTGAAACCTTGCGTCCCGATGTGCTGGTCAAGGGGGCGGATTACACTCCGGACCGGGTGGTGGGCAAGGATCTGGTGGAGTCGTACGGCGGCAGGGTTGAACTGGTGGAGTTCGTTGACGGGAAGTCAACGACCAATATCATCGAGAAGATTCTCCAGAATTATGGTTAGAGACGTATCGGGATTGCACAAAGCGGTATTCCTCGATCGGGACGGCGTCATCAATGTCGAGAAAGGCTATCTGCACCGGAGCGAGGACTTCGAGTTCCTGCCCGGGGTTCCCCAGGCCCTGCGTCTCCTGAAAGAGGCCGGTTTTCTGCTGGTCGTGGTCACCAACCAGTCCGGTGTGGCGCGGGGCTACTATTCGCTGGAGGCTGTTCACGAGCTGCATCGCCATCTGCAGAGTCAGCTTGCGGTTGCCGGGGTTTCGATAGATGGTTTTTATATCTGCCCCCATCATCCGGAGTACGGATCGGCTGATTCCGCGGGAGAGTGCGACTGCCGCAAACCGCTGCCCGGCATGATAGACAAGGCCATCGCCGATTTCCGGATTGATCCCGCCCGTTCCTACCTGGTCGGTGACAAACTGAGCGACATCGAGGCCGGTCGTGCCGCCGGCTGCCGCTCCCTGCTGGTGCGGACCGGGTATGGCGCCGCAGCCGTTCCGGTTGTCCCGCGGGATGTCACCATCGTGGATGATCTTCC
>JAJZQA010000350.1 GCA_021810985.1 Deltaproteobacteria bacterium | reverse complement strand
AAGGTCATGTCCTCGAGGTTGCCGATCGGTGTCGCCAGTATATACAGAGTGCCAGAATTCATGGTGTCCACTACAGTACCTGCTCAATAGGCCAAGTCAAAGGCATCTTTAATATGGGTAACATCTGGCTCTTCGTTACGAAATACCAGGGCGATCACGTCAAAGCGGGCATTCTCATCCATCAGCCGGTTCCGCAGCAGATAGGTGAGCGCGGTCTTTGATATCTGCCTTTGCTTAAAAGGCGTGACCGAAAGCTGCGGAGGTCCGTACGAAGTGCCTCTTCGTGCTTTTACTTCGACAAAAACCAGAACCTTGCCATCCCGGGCGATGATATCAATCTCGCCACAACGACAGCGATAATTGGTCTGAAGGATTTTATACTTCAAACCCTTGAGATACGAGACAGCAAAGGCCTCCCCCTGCTGTCCAAGGGTCAAATCCTTCGAACAAACACTGTTCGTCATTTCACCACCCTGACATGCTCTCGCACACCCCGGAAGGTCAGCCGGTGAATCGGACAGGGACCAAAGGCGGCGATTGAATTGAGATGAGCAGCTGAGCCATATCCCTTATGAACCGGGAAACCGTACTCGGGATACTTGTCCCCGAACGTCACCATCATTCTGTCTCGCGTCACCTTGGCGATAATTGAAGCAGAAGCGATGGAAACGCTGGCCGAATCACCCTTTTTTATTGTCTGGGCAGGAATTGAGATATTTGGGGAGGAAATGCCATCGATAAGAAGAAAATCAGGAACAACCGCTAAGGAACGAACCGCACCGATCATTGCCTGAAGAGTTGCCTGAAGAATATTAACCGTATCAACCAACTGCGCGTCACCATAGCCGATACCCACGGCAACGGCTTGACTCATGATCCGGTTAAAACAGAGCTCTCGTTGCCGAGGGGAGAGTTTTTTAGAATCGTCGATACCCGTGTAATCACCGTGCGGTGACAGGATCACGGCAGCTGCCACAACCGGCCCGGCAAGAGCCCCCCTGCCCGCTTCGTCGACGCCCGCGATGGCGGTAAAGCCGCGACTCATGGCCCGTTTTTCAAAGGAAAACAGGTCGCGGGGAGCGTCTTCGAAGAGAGTTCCCGACATGTGACCCCCGTTACGGAAAGCCGGTGCACCGCATGCAGCCCTTTCCGCGCCACAAAAGAGAAGGCCCCGGAAAACCGGGGCCTGAGTTATCAGTTACTGTGCAACGTACTTTTTCTCGCGAATCCTTGCAGCCTTACCGCGAAGCTTGCGCAGATAGTAAAGCTTGGCCCGGCGAACCTGACCGCGGGTTACCACCTGGATGGCATCGAGAATTGGCGAATGCAGGGGAAAACAGCGCTCCACGCCGATACCGTTGGAAATCTTCCGGACAGTAAAGGTTTCACGAAGACCGCCGTTCTGCCGCTTGATAACAACGCCCTGGAAAGCCTGAATCCTTGTTTTGTCGCCTTCCACAATTTTTACCTGAACCCGTACCGTATCACCCGGCTTGAACGGAGGGATATCTTTCCTCATCTGTTCTAATTCAATAAAGTCAATCGTGTTCATTTCTTTTCCTCCCTATGTTGTACAAGGTCTCTTTCTCTGTTAATAATCGCTACATATATCGAATTCTCAGGAGTGCTCGCCGAGCAGTCTGTCGATAATTATTGAAGCAGCGGAACGTACCGATAAATGGTTATAGTCTCCCGGACCGGTAATCGGCGCCAGTACATAGTCAGATCCGGCAAGCACATTTTCCGTCAATCCCCAACCGGTCCCGAGCAGAAGCAGATAGTTCGTTCCGTCCTTTTTCAGCAAATGTGACATGTCGCGGTAAGAAACGGCGTTCGCTGTTCCCTTTGCGCCGGTGGCAATCGTAGAGACCGAGTCGCCAAACTCCCGCCGCATATCTGCAAGCGCATCCTCAAGCGTTTCAGTCACCGTCATCAGATCAAGGGCGGCTTTTCTTTTCGGATTATACTCAGCGCCCCAACCCTGCTGCCAATGACGGGAGATCCGCAGGGCAAGTTCCCGCTGCTCAGGAAGCGGTGTTACGACATAATACCGGACAAGTCCATAGGTCTTTGCAAGGCGCGCTATGTCATGCAGATCAAAATTGGTGACGGCAGTTGCGACGATGCGACTGTTCTTGTCATATACCGGATAATGCAGAAGAGCAATCGCCAGCTTTGCTCCCGCACGAATTTCAGTCTTGAATTCCTCCACCGTTGCGCAATGTCCTTATAAATTGTTTCTCTTCCTCGGTCAGGGCTTCGGTTTCAAGCAATTCAGGCCTGGCGAAAAAGGTTCGGCGGAGTGACTGGCGACGTCGCCAGCGTTTAATCTCAAGATGATTCCCGGAAAGGAGAACCGGAGGAACCGTCAGTCCTCGAAACTCCGGCGGCCGCGTGTACTGCGGGTACTCGAGGAGACCATTACCGAAGGAATCATCCTGGGCGGATTCGGAACTTCCCAGGACACCTGGAATGAACCGGGATACCGCATCAACAAGGACAACCGCGGCCGGCTCACCACCCGTGAGGACAAAATCGCCGATGGAAATTTCCAGATCGACGTAAAGCTCCCGAACCCGGTCATCAACCCCTTCATAGCGGCCACAGATAATAATCAGGCCGTCTTCCGCGGCAAGTTCCTCCACCAGGGACTGGCTGAGGGGACGTCCGCCAGGGGTAGTAAGAATAACTTTTGACGAAGGCCTGGCCGCCTTGACCGATTCCAGACAGGCGGTCAAGGGTTCAACCTTCATCACCATTCCAGCTCCTCCGCCATAAGGGTAATCATCGGTGACCCGGTGTTTATCAAAGGCAAAGTCACGGATATTATGGAGTGAAATTTCAACCAATCCTTTTTCAACGGCATTTTTAATCATGCTCTCGGAAAAAGGTCCGGAGAACATGCCGGGGAAAAGCGTCAACAGGTCGAATTTCATAAATCAAGAAGC
>JAJZQA010000349.1 GCA_021810985.1 Deltaproteobacteria bacterium | reverse complement strand
CCAAAATAGATGCAATAATTACAATTCATGATATGAAATAATTCTTATCCGGCATGGAAAGTGATGTTGTTGCCGTTGATTAGTGATTGCCAAAGAAGTTGACGGCATAATACTTACTTAAAATTGTCAGTTATTCAAGAACTTATTCAAGCAGGCCTGGAAATTACTGTTACATTGATAGTGTCCAGAAAGACTTTTGACGCGTCCTCGCAGGAGTTACCGTTTGAAGTATGTCAGAAATATTCTTCGTGCGTTCACGACGGAGAGCCAATTAAAACCGTGGGTTGCCCCGTCTAGCCAGGAGTCTGTTTTTGTTTGTATATACTCGTTGAGAGACGTATTATTAAGCAGGTAAATACCTTACGGCGACCTCCTGCTGATACTAAAGAGTCTGTCGGACTTAGGGTAAATCTGCTGCAAATCCGTCTGGACGGTCCATATTTCGCCGCTTTTTGGGGCAATAGAACAACTATTACCCTGCAAAATCGACAAAATCTGTCCTCGCCCAGCCGAATTTTCGCTTCGATTTCCTAAGCCCGACAGACTCCTGGGGACGTCTAAGCTCCGCTGAAATGAGTACCAGGTACCCTGCTGGAAATGTACCGTTTGATTCTGATACCGAAAAGAGATCCGTGGTGCATTTTTTCCGCTATCGATCGTGGGCCTTCGTCTCTCTCCTGAAAGGATTGAGGCAGGCATTGATCTATAAATTCCGCGGCCAGCCAAAATTTGACAACAGGTTGGAGGGGCTGCCTCCGGGAAGGGGATTCGATGATCGTTGATCCACTATCGCTCAAGCTTTTCGTCACCATTGTGGAGGAGGGTACCATCGCCGCTGCCGCGGAACGGGAACATATCTCCGCTTCTGCCGTGAGCAAACGTATCAGCGATCTGGAGACCATGCTCGATACGCAATTGCTCAGACGGACCAACAAAGGGGTCGTGCCGACAGTGGCGGGAGTGACGCTGCTCCATCTCGCGCGGGGCGTCCTGCATGACCTGACGGACATTTTCCTGCAGATGCAGGAGTATTCCAGCGGGGTACGCGGTCGTATCAGGTTGTGGGCAAATATCTCCGCCATCAACCAGTTTCTGCCGAACGAGCTGAAATCCTTCCTGAATGCATATCCCCAGGTGCAGGTCCGTCTCGAGGGGAATATCAGTGAGTCCATCATGAAGGCGGTGGCCGAGGGTGCGGCTGATGTGGGTGTCATCACGACGGGGTCATGCCGGGAGGATCTGGAGTATCTTCCGTACCATACGGATCAGCTGGTCGTGATTACGCCCAAGGACCACATTCTGGCGCACAACAAATCGGTGTCGTTCCGGGAGACCCTGGATTTCGATTATGTCGGGCTGCCGGTTGGCAGTGCACTGAACAACCAGATAGTGCGGGCGGCAAACGATCTCGGCAGGACCCCGAAGCTGCGGCTTCACGTGAACAGTTTCGATGCCTTGTGCCTGATGGTGGAGGCGGGCCTCGGGGTCGGGATTGTGCCGAGGGGCGCAGCCAAGCCCTATTTCAAAGGGCTGCGCATTCGCCCCGTGCAGTTGCGGGAACCGTGGGCGACGCGTGACTTGAAACTCTGCGTCCGCTCGTTCAACTCTCTGCCTGCCGCCGCGAAACTTCTGGTCGATCACCTCCGGCAGGGGTGATGATCGCGCGTCCGGAGCCCCGGAATAGCGGGGCTATTGCCTGGTTTATATGTTTTCCCAGCTGCTGATAGCCGCCTCTACATGAGCATTCACCTGTCGAGTGGTCATGGTTGCCATCGTTTTTCGAGATGGCGGTATCACGAGATACTGCTTTCCCTGCATGTTCCTGTTCGGTATAAAATGGAGAACTTCACACCTCGTGGGACGGTGTGATTTTTTTTGTTCAATTACCAACAAAAGGAGCATGATACTATGGCAAATCACTTTAAAATAGCGGTGTTACCCGGAGACGGAATCGGACCGGAGGTTATGGCGGAGGCGCTCAAGGTGCTGGATGCCGTGGAAAAGAAGTACAACGTGGAGTTCAGGCGAACTCACGCAAACGTCGGGGGAGCGGGTATCGACAACGAGGGGAAAGCCCTACCCGAGACTACGGTCGATATCTGCAAGGCCTCCGATGCCATCCTGTTCGGTTCCGTGGGCGGACCCCGCTGGGAGTCACTGCCGCCTGAAGAGCAGCCCGAGCGGGCAGCCCTCCTGCCGCTGCGCCGGATCTTCGGCCTCTATGCCAACCTGCGTCCCGCAATCATCTATCCGTCACTCACCGGAGCGTCTTCTCTCAAAGAAGAGGTCGTCAGTGGCGGATTCGATATCATGGTTATCCGTGAGCTGACCGGCGGCATCTACTTTTCCCAGCCCAAGGGGATTGAGGGGGAGGGTCGTGGGAGGGTCGGCTTCGACACCCTGCGCTACAGCGTGCCGGAGATTGAAAAGATTGCACACGTAGCTTTCCGGGCGGCACGCGAGCGGAAGGGCAAGGTCTGCTCCATCGACAAGGCGAATGTCCTCTCTTCGTCGGTCCTGTGGCGGGAAATCGTTACCACTGTCGGCAGGGAATATCCGGAAGTTGAGTTGAGCCACATGTACGTGGACAACGCGGCCATGCAGCTGCTTCGTTGGCCGAAGCAGTTCGATGTGCTGCTGTGCGAGAATATGTTTGGTGATATCCTTTCGGACGAAGCAGCCATGCTGACCGGTTCGTTGGGCATGCTCCCTTCCGCGTCGCTGGGCGAGGGGGCGTTTGGCATGTACGAACCTTCCGGAGGCTCGGCGCCGGACATTGCCGGCCAGGGGATCGCCAATCCGATTGCCCAGATACTCTCGGTCGGGATGATGCTCCGTTATTCCTTTGGGCTTGAGGATGCCGCCAGAGCCGTTGAAACTGCCGTGGTCAAAGTTCTGGAGCAGGGCTGCCGGACAGCGGATATTTACCAGGGGCGCGATGGTGAATGCATGGTTTCC
>JAJZQA010000348.1 GCA_021810985.1 Deltaproteobacteria bacterium | reverse complement strand
AGGCCCGGACTCGTCAGAATATGGTCAATCCGTATGCCGATGGTGGTCAGTTTTTTTGACCTGGCGCGCTGCGTCCAGCCATAACCGAAACCGGATCGGGAAAAGGCATTGCCGTATCCCTTCCAGACCTGCCGGTAGATGGTACTATCCACCGGCATATTGAAATCTCCGGCAATAATCGTCGGCCCGGACAGCCCGGCCAGCGACGCCCGCACCTCCTGCGAAGCGCGGCGGCGGTAGGCCGTCCCGGTCAGCAGCTGTCCCTTGCGGGCAGGATTGATAAGCGTGTGCCGGTCCAGAAGCGGTAGCAGATCGAAGCGCGGGGTCGGCAACTGCAGCGAGCAGAAATTCAGATCCCCGCCGGGCGCTTTCACAACACAATGGAACAGGCAGGTGCTGGGCCAGGGGTTAGGCGGGTTGGAAACCAGCGTCGTGATGCCGCGCTGCAGCGGAAAGCGGGACAGAACCGCCAGTCCCCGTTCCTGTATCAGCTGCCAGCCCGGCGGAAGGTTCAGCTTCAGGTCGGCCGGAAACTCCTGCAGTGCAACGACATCGGCGCTGGCATCACGAATCAGCGCGATCAGGGCAGCGGAGTCGTGCTTGCCCCCTTCGATATTGCAGGTAATTACCCGCAGGGTCGCGCCGCCAAGGGCCGCAGAGCTGCCCAGCGGCAGATTGAAGCCCAGCAGGGGGCCAAACACGACTAGCGCCCCCAGCAGCAGCGGAATCAGGCTGAAGCGGCTGCGCCAGGCCGCCAGCGGCAGCAGGACCAGCAGCGGCAGCGCCGCAACCCAGCGCGGCGCAAACAGAACCACCGTAGCCGGCCACCAGCGGTCGCCAAGGGTGAAAATCAGCAGCCATAAAGCCGTTACCGAGAAAAGATAAAGCCAGGATACCCAGCGGATCAGGGGGGGCATAAAACTCCAGTACGGCTGGCACTAAGCTTTGCATGAGACAACAAAAGCAAACATAAAAACCGGTTCACGCGAAGACGCGGAGAACGCGGAAAAAAACCCAAAAGATATTCTTTGTTTAAAGCCTTATCTCCCAAAAAGACTTATCTTCACCCTGTTTGCAAAGCCTTTCTCCGCGTTCTCTGCTGCTCCGCGTGAGCCAGGTTTTCGATTTGCGACTCAATTAACTCGGCCCTGGAGGCAGTTACTGATTGAGCAAAAGCCGCAATCCCGCCAGTTTTATCAGGCAGCTTTCAGGTAATGACGCACATCAATCTCCGCACCGCTTCTGGCCACCTCGCCTGCAGTCTTGAAGAGTTCCTCGGCAACACTTTCGTCAACGTATCCCTCGCCACAATTGGCACAAACCCGGGCAGGAACTTTTTTAACCACAAAAGTCAGGGCGCCACGCTCAATAGTGACAGTGCTGCTGGAGTCAATTGTTTCACCATGCTTGCAAATTACACATTTCATGTTTTTCTCCTGCTGAACTGGTCGGTCCACATCATCGGGTCGGGTTCATAGACTGTAATAATGATAATTTCCTGCTCTGCTTCATTTAACGATGCAACGACATGTATCGGGCGTCCGTTTATCTTGGCCATTACAAGAAAGCTTGGATATGGCGTGTCATCAGGGTACTGTTCGATAGTCATCCCATTGTCAAGGGCGCTCCTGACATCCGATGGCTCAAACCCTCGTTGAGCCATTCTTGAAAGTGCATGCAGACGGAATATAAGTTTTTCATTATTAATCATGGCCGCCTCGAATGGAATAATTCCAACAAACAGTCCTTCACCCCTTTGCTTACAATCTGTTACATTTAATTGCCTGATTTATCCGTGTTTATCCCCTTCATCCCCGTTTCAAATGCTTTTTATGGTTCCCAGCCATATTCAGCCCAATATCTTCCCTGTTTTTGAAACGCTCTTCCAGATGCCCCCCCAATCCAGATGTCTTGAGCACAAGAGAGCGGATATCGGAATAAAGCGGGTGCTCGCAATTCGCACGATAGTAAAGACGATTGCCGCTGCGCCGCGATGACACCAACTTCAGGTCCAGAAGCTTCTTCAACTCCGTCTGGATAGGGCCTATGGTGCAGCCGGCTTCCCGTTCAAGCTCACGCATATGCAGCTCGGCAGCGTCAATGCCAAACAGGAGGCGAAATATTTCCGCTCGCACCTTGGAAGATAATATTTGAGGTAAAATGCTCATATTGTATTTTAATACCATACAATTGTATTAAATAAAAATACAATCTCCCCGCTTCCCCTGTCTCTAACAAAACGGATTCTGCAGCTTCGAAATACAGAAACGGTACTTGCCGGATGATTCCGACTGGATAAAAGAACCGGAAAGGCTCATGATTTTTTCTCAACTGCGGCTTCGGGAGTAGGCATGAAATTATCGGGCATAAATCTCGATCCCCTCCTGGCTTGCCGTGCGGAAAACCGAACCTGCCTGTTTTCTGTAAAACTCGAATTCGTCCAGCGTTGCCACCAGAATATCCTTTGGATAGGGGATGCTGTGCAATACACGCCAAAGCTCAACACTTTCCTTGCGTTTTGAAAAAACCTGATCTTTGACTACAAGAATATCGATATCACTTGCCTCTGTGGCGTCGCCTCGTGCATGGGAGCCGAACAGAATGATACGAACCGGGTTTGTAATTGATAAAATCTTGCTTATGATTTCCTGTTTTACGGATTCAGGTAACATGATAAATCCTCCCTGAAAGACAGTCTTCCCAACGTCGTAACTCCACATTAAATCAACAAAACGGATTCTGCAGTTTCGAAATACAGAAACGGTACTTGCCGGACGACTCGGACTGAATCGAATCCACATACTCGATCGAAAAACGCATCGCACTGCCAAAGCGCTCCTTGGCCAACCGATCAATATCAGCCACCGTCTGCTCCGAAAAACTCTCACCCTTCACAATCCGGAAAAGCAGGTAATCGACCTGTTCCTGCACCAGTTGCATCTGCTTGACTCCCGGCAGATCGGAA
>JAJZQA010000347.1 GCA_021810985.1 Deltaproteobacteria bacterium | reverse complement strand
GACTACCTGGTAATCGGCCGTCCGATCAGCGCGGCTGCCGATCCGCTGCAAGCGGTCGAGGCAATCGTGGATGAGATGGCAACGGAATAATCATCAGCCAGTACCATCAGAACATACAAGCACATCAAAAACCTTACGTTTACAGGATGGACAGGATTGGCAGGATGAAAGGCTTTTGAATCAACCTGAAAAGGATTTTGTGGTTTTATCCTGTATATCCTGTCCATCCTGATAATTTTTCCACTTCGCTTTTCACTGTCCTGAAAACAATGGGTGAAGAAATAAGAGACTATTACAGCAGGTAGTGCCGCAAAAGGTACAAAACACTACGTACCAGCGCTTCACGTATCGTGGTAAGGAAGAAAGTTATGAAAGAAGAT
This sequence comes from Deltaproteobacteria bacterium, assembly GCA_021810985.1. GTDB lineage: Bacteria > Desulfobacterota > Desulfuromonadia > Geobacterales > Geobacteraceae > RPRC01. The sequence goes on along the minus strand of JAJZQA010000347.1, from coordinate 2,623 downwards.
ATAATTTACGGGCTAAATCCGGCCATGGAAGCACTCCGCGGGACCAGAAAGGCCTTTGAGCTTTTTATCGCCGGAACCAGTGCGGATAAACGGCTGGAAAAGCTCCTGAAGCTGGCCGCCGAAAAAGCTGTTCCGGTCAGGCACCGGGAAAAAGCCGATCTCTCGAAGCTGTGCGGCAACGACCATCATCAGGGAGTTGCCCTGCGGGTCGAAGGTTTTGCCTATGCGGAGTTCGATGCGATCCTTGACCGCTGCCGCGACTCGGGGGAGAAAGGGCTGATCATCGTGCTGGACGGCATCCAGGACCCGCACAACCTCGGCGCAATCATCCGCAGTGCCGCCTGCGCCGGAGCCCACGGCGTGATTGTTCCCAAAGACCGGGCGGCGGGGGTTACGCCCACGGTTGAAAAGGCCTCGGCCGGCGCGGTGGAAACAATCCCGGTAACACAGGTAACCAACATTGCCCAGACTCTTGAGGAATTGAAAAAGGCCGGATTCTGGATCTTCGGGGCCTCGGACAATGCCTCGGCCCTGCTCTACCAGCAGGACCTCACCGGCGCCACGGTGCTGGTGATCGGCAACGAAGGGGAAGGCATCCGTCCTCTGGTCCGCAAGAAATGCGACGCCGTCTTCTCGATCCCCATGCAAGGCGGGATCAACTCCCTCAATGCCTCGGTAGCCACCGGCATCGCCCTGTTCGAAGCGGTACGGCAGCGGCTGAAAAAAAGCTGACGACGTGTTTTTGCGGTCGTGAATAATCCTTTCTAAAAACAAGAAAAGCCGGTTCCCGCCATGGGTTCCGGCTTTTCTTTGTCGAATTGAATGACGTAACGAACTATTTAAGGATCTTCACCGACCTGATTTCAACCGTTTCAAGTGGAACATCCCGCATCCCCTGCCGCACGCCGGTCTTGACCCCGGCAATCCTGTCCACCACATCCATGCCCTCAATCACCCTGCCAAACACCGTATAGCCAAAGCCATCCGGCTGGGGGCGATTCAAGACATCGTTGTTCACCAGGTTGATGAAAAACTGGGCGGTGGCACTGTCAGGATTCGAGGTTCGGGCCATGGCGATGGTTCCCCGCTCATTTTTGAGGCCGTTGGCAGCTTCATTCGGGATCGGCATTCGTGTCGGCTTCTGCTTCAACTCCGCGGTAAAGCCGCCACCCTGAATCATGAAACCGGGAATTACCCGGTGAAAGGAAGTGCCGCTGTAAAAGTCATCCGCCACATACGTGAGGAAGTTTTTTACCGTCAGGGGCGATTTTTGCGGGTACAGCTCGATCTTTACCTTTCCCAGGGATGTCTCCATCAGCACCTTCGGACTCTTGCCCGCGGCCAGCGCGGAAGCCGCAAAAACACCGATTATCAAAGTAATGGTTACAGCGTTGAGCATTTTTTTGAACATAGGCACCTCCCTCGTTTTATTGGAAAACTACAGTTTGTTGCATAGTAAAAGCTATTGAGTACTTATCCGGAAACTCCGGGAAATTGTCAAGAAGGACGGAACGGGGCTTTCACGGAGCCTCTCGTGCGGACCGGTTGCAGGATCGAGGGAACACGCCTGTTTCCAGGGCGGAGCCTCGTCTGCCGGTGCAGTCCGGCGTCCGATTGCGAGGGGCTTCGGGGAAGTTCCGGTCCGGCCCCAACCGGCACTTTCCGGATGGACACTATTGAATATCCGTGTGTCGATCACAAACAAAAGCCGGCGCCCGAGGTGGGTTCCGGCTTCAAAGTTCATGGCCTCACGACGGTCATGGGACCATGCGGGCTGCTATTCGGTGCGATTGGTAATTTCGATCAAGTGGTAGCCGAACTGGGTTTTGACCGGACCGAGAACCTTCCCGATCTCACCGGTAAAAACCACTTCGTCGAACTCTTTTACCATCTGGCCGGGGCTGAAGGTGCCCAGGGCGCCACCATCTCTTTTCGAAGGACACAGGGAATTTTCTTTGGCAACGGCGGCAAAGTCTTTTCCGCCTTCAATTTCAGCCTTGAGTTGTTCACAAACTTCCTTGCTGGCCACAAGGATGTGGCGTGCACTTGCTCTTTTCATTACGGTCTCCTTTTGATGGATGTTCTCCTTGCCGCGCTATCGGTACGACCAGGAAAGCGGCAGGAATCATTGCGGACAGGATACCACATAACTGAACTCGAAGAGAGTTTTTTTGCTTCAGGCAGCAAGTTCTCGTAGGACAGACCCTCTCGAAACCTAGCCACGTATGGGGTTTCAGCGCACTTTCTGTTTACGCCCAAAGAGAAAATATGCAAGCGAGCCAATCAATGGAAAAAATACCACGGCCAACAGCCAGACCAGCTTGTTAGACCCGGTAAATTCACTCCGCAGAATGTCGAGCAAGGCCACAACGCACAGAATAGTGCTCAGTAAAAAACAGATCACAAACATTTCCTGGATACCGAGTCCCAAAAGCACCTCCCAACCCATCATCCCAGGTCCATGACGGCCCCGAGAGCATTATTCCGGCAACAAGAATCTCTGCTGTTCCTGTTCTTTGCAGGACCCTTTTCGCACAATCATTTTGTATCCACTCTTCTTTTCATATGCCTTCATGTGGTACTGACCCGAAGCGCGAAAAGGCCCCTGAAGTTCCAGGATAAG
>JAJZQA010000346.1 GCA_021810985.1 Deltaproteobacteria bacterium | reverse complement strand
GACTTTCCTGGAAGGAAGTAAAACCGGTTCTCGAAAAATGTTTCGACGACCGGTTTCTGGTGATAACGCAGCAGGGGCGCGTGATCCGCGCCCCTGCTCCTTAACAGCCATGTCCAGGGAATAACCGTAGGACATACGGCACGGAAGGTTTATTTTCAGGCAAAAAGGTCAAATCAAAAAACCTTATGTAACAGGGATAGACTGGATAAACAGGATAAAACCGGCAAACCGCTTGAAGACTTTATCCTGAGCACCCTGTCCATCCTTGTTAAATGTGATTTTATTAGTTCTGACTGCACGAAGCAGTTGTCAGAAGGAATAGTAGGCCGCCAGACCAGCCCCGAAATCAGGACTGCCGTCGGTAAGCCCGGCCGCCAGATAACCTTCAAAATGCGACTTGGCGGACATACGGTAGGCCAGCTTCAGCCTCGCCTCCAAAAGATCGGATGCTCCCTCCACCGGCTCTGTTGCCCCGAGCAGAGCGGCATTCGACAGGAAACGATCCGTCATTTGCCAGTTCACCCCTGCCTCGTAAGAAAAGAAGTCCTTCAAGGCATAAAGATCAGAAGAACCCTGAAAATTATAGATGCCCTCAAAGTAGGGCCGCCAGTTGCCGAACCACTTGTCCACCGCCAGCCCGAGGCCGGTCACGAATTCGCCTGTCCCAAGCCCTTTGTCCTTGTCGGCAGTCGGAAATTCAACATAGACGATCGGTTTCAGTTGCGGTGCGACCTCCCCTTCTTCGAGAACAACATAACCACTTTTGAGGGAAATGTTCCCGAGTCCACTCTCTGAGCGGCTCTCATCGATGACGGCGGATCCGCCGGCACCGTTGCCGTTCGCTCCGTTCCCGAGGAAGCGGCCGCCGGCACCGTTCCTGCCGAAACGTACCCCGCCGGCAAAAGTGGTACTGCTGTTGCTCTGGTAGAGATACGGGACCACCAGTTCGAACTCAAGGCGTTTCGTCGGATAGACATCAATAGTCAAAGGGATCGTAACGGAATCGGTGGTCAGACCGGTCCCGTAATCGCCCGTGGCAAACTCTACCCCGAGACCGGTGGAAACCTTAAAATCAGCGGCAGCGGCCGTTGATGTCAGCAACAAACTCCCTGCCATGAAAAACTGTGTGACTGAACGTCCCAGGACCTTCCTCACCTTCTCCTCCCTCCACCGCCCATGCGGTGCTGAAAACCGCCAGCTCCGCTCCTCATCCGCGTGCCGCCATGCCAGGCAGGTTTTCCGGATTCATTCCGCAGAGTAACGGTGTCGCTGTCGCTTTGATTGGTAATGACGCGGCTGATGAGATAGATTTTCCCGTCTTTCCCCTGGGCCTTTGACCCGGTGACGACCAGCTCGTCTTTGGGCTTCACGGAAATCCCGCCATCCGACCAGTACCAGGCTGGGGCCGCAACAACCGAAAGCTCCCCGCCCGCCTGGCTGAGGATAATCACCACAGGGCCACTTCCCTCACCCCGCTCAACTGAGACAACCTTTCCCCGTACGGTGGTTTCGGTATTCCGGTCATAACCGCGATCGAAGTCAAGGCCGCTTCTATCCTGCGCTGTGTCATCCCCAAAGCCCCAAAAGGCCTGGGAAAGCGACGGCTGGAAAAGAGCTCCCGCCCCCAGAAAAACCACGAAAAATAGAAAACGGCCTGTCCTCATCTTGCTCCTCACCTATCCGTCAGCCGAAGTGGCTATTCGGAAACACCATTGATCATTGATTCGGAGAACCGTACCCGGTTCCATCCAACGGCCGGGTCGCGTTACCGGTACCATCACCGGGGCCAGATTGCCTCATCTGGCCCTGTCCGGCAGTTGCTCCTGCTGCCGACACCCCGCCACCGGAGCCATCCCGCAACTGCTGACGGCTCTGGGTCTTCGTTTGGACCTGGGTTTTTGTCTGGGATTTCATGGTAGTCGAAGTCCTGAGACAACTCCCGTCCCGCATCCGTGCCCTCTGGCCACCTGCCGCGAAAGCCTCACCCGACAAAGCCAGGGCACACAAGGCGACAACTCCGTACACTGCATATTTGCTGCTGTTCATGACAATTCCTCCTTCATTGATTTTCTGCTGCTACTGAAGGAATTACAATTGCCATGCCAAGCTTGGCACAGACGCAACATACTGTTATCGCAAGTAAATTTTCAAGCTAACATCAATTCGCAAAAAGTCTGAAGTGCAACCGCCGCACCAGGCGTGCAATTTCTGCACCTGCAGCAGATCAATCATCCTCGATCAGCCCGTATTCCTTCAGCCGGTACTGGAGGGTCCGGCGGGAAAGACCCAACTCCTCGGCTGCCAGCCTCCGGTTTCCGCCAGTTCTCTGCAAGGCAGCCAGAATTGCCTCCCGCTCCAGCTCCTTGAGACCGCCCTGCTCCTTTCCCGCGAACGTGCGGACCGTCAGGGCAGCAGGCAGATCCGCAAGGGAAATATCCGCGCGGGCAAGAATTACCGCCCTCTCGATGACATTCTGCAATTCCCGGATATTGCCCGGCCAGTGATACGCTTGCAGAGAAGCCAGCGCTTCGGGAGTGATGCCCGGCAGCCGTTTTCCGGTCAGCCGGGCGAAATGCCCGACAAAGTGCTCCGCAAGGACAGCGATGGCATCTTGTCGCTCGCGCAGCGGTGGCAACTGAACGGGAAAAACCTGGAGACGGTAGTAGAGGTCCTCGCGAAACAGCCCGTCGCGAACATCCTTTTCGAGATTCCGGTTGGTGGCGGCAAGCACCCGGACATCCGCCCGGATTTCGCGGCTGCCGCCGACCCTCTCGAAGGTTCGCTCCTGGAGAACCCGCAGCAGCTTGGCCTGGAGGGCCAGCGGCATCTCTCCGATTTCGTCGAGAAAGAGCGTCCCGCCCTGGGCTAGCTCGAACTTGCCGCGGCGCGCCTGTACGGCACCGGTAAAAGCGCCCTTTTCGTGGCCGAACAGCTCGCTCTCCAGCAGGGAATCAGGGATCGAAGCGCAGTTTACCGGGATAAAGCTTGCCGCCCTGCGGGGACTGAGCA
>JAJZQA010000011.1 GCA_021810985.1 Deltaproteobacteria bacterium | reverse complement strand
TATTGTCCGGGATTCTCGCCATGCGGGTGGACAGCGACGCCGACCTGGTCGAGCACCTCTCGAAGGAAATCGTCACCATCGGCAGGAAAGACTCCCAGACCTTCCATGAACCGAAAGAGTTTCTCGAGTACATTACCTCTTACGAAGACATCAACATTACCTTCCGGGAAAACCTGACGGACAAACAGCGGGTGCTCTCCTCGCTCCTGAAAAGCACGATGATTACGGAAAGCCAGAAGAGAGAGCTGTCCATGATGATCAAGGACGTGAACTCTCTGGTCATCTCGGCCAACTTTAACTTCGAGCGTCTCGACTATCTCCAGAACCTGTTCCTCAACTACATGAGCATGGAGCAGAACAAGGTGATCAAGATTTTTACCGTCATGTCGGTAATATTCCTGCCGCCGACCCTCATCGCCAGCATCTACGGCATGAATTTCCGTTTTCTCCCCGAACTGGGATGGAAGTTCGGCTATCCGCTCGCACTGGGACTGATCGTCCTCTCCGCCATCCTGCCGATCTATATTTTCAAGAAGCGCGGCTGGTTATAACCCTCCAGCCATCCCTGCTCAATCCTTATTACCCTTCTGGCCATAGCTGGCAAACTTCTCGATCACCCGGGACATTTCTCCCTCCGGAACGATGACCGGCGCGCCGATACATTTCGCCTGGTAATAGATCTGGGCAACCAGTTCGATCTCCTCTGCCACGGCAAAGGCGGTCGCCAGGTTCGCTCCGACGGTCACCAGTCCGTGGTTTGCCAGCAGCACGGCATTATAGTCCCCGATGGTTTCCACAACACGTGCGGCCAGCTCTTCGCTGCCGAAGGTGGCGTAGGGCGCCAGCGGCACCTTGTGACCGGAGAAAGCAACCAGGTAATGAACGGCGGGAATCTCCCAGTGGAGACAGGCCATGGTCGTGGCATAGACCGAATGGGTATGGACCACCGCCCGGATCCCGGGCCGTTGCCGGTAAAGGGCCAGATGGAACCCCAGTTCGCTTGACGGCTTCCGCGGACCATCCACGGCCGCGCCGTTCAGATCGACCAGCGGCACATCCCCGGGCTCCATCTCCTCATATTCGATCCCGCTCGGACTGATCGCCACCAGACCCGCGTCCCGGTCGCAGATGCTCAGGTTACCGCCGGTTCCCGAAGTCAGCCGCGCGGCAAGCATTTTCCGGCCAAAACGGACGATTTCGGTTCTTTCCTTTTCCAACAGCATTTTCTGCCTCCCTATTCGGTCTATCTAAATTCCATCGGAAACTCCGTGAAGATGCCAAGAGGGACGGGGCGGGGCTTTCACGGAGCTTCTCGTGCGGACCGGCTGCAGATTCGAGGGGACACGCCTGTTTCCGGGGCGCTGCCTCGTCTGTCGGTGTAGTCCGGCGTCCGATTGCGAGGGGCTTCGGGGAAGTTCCGCTCCGGCCCGAACCGCCACTTTCCGGATGAACACTATCTATCAGAAACTATTCCCTGCGTCACGGCAGTTCCAGCGGCGGTTCCGCCAGGGCGGCCAGCTGCTCGCGCAGCGCCAGAATATGCTCGCCCCAATAGCGGACGGTATTGAACCAGGGGAAGGTCTGGGGGAACATGGGGTCTTCCCAGCGTGCCGCAAGCCAGGCGCTGTAGTGGAGCATGCGCAGAGCCCGCAGCGCTTCCACCAGCAGCAGCTCCCGGTTCTGAAAATCACAGAACTCCCGGTAGCCCTCCACCAGCGCCGCCAGTTGGGCATTGCGGCGCGCCGGTTCTCCCGACAGCATCATCCAGAGGTCCTGCACCGCCGGGGCCATGCGGGCATCGTCAAAATCGACGAAATGGGGCGCGTCGGAACGCCAGAGGATATTTCCCGCATGACAATCGCCATGGGTGCGGATGAAGCGTACCGGTCCAGCCGCGGCAAAGGCCTCTTCAACTCCTGCCAGAAGCTGGCTGGTCAGCGCCTCATAACTCGCCCGGTACTCATCAGGAATGCAGCGCTCAGCCACCAGGGCGACGCTCGCCCGGCCGAAGCTCGCCACATCCAGCACCGGCCGGTGGTCAAAGGGCCGGATCGCGCCAATCCGGTGGATGCGCCCCAAAGCATGGCCGAGAGTGCAGAGATTCTCCAGGTTGTCGAATTCGGGCGCATGCCCGCCCTGACGCGGGTAGAGAGCGAAGCGGAAGCCGTCATGCCGGAACAGGCTTTCGCCGTGGGAATTTCGCCAGGGTGCAACAACCGGCAGTTCGTGCTCGGCAAGTTCGAGACAGAACGCATGTTCCTCGAGGATCTGGGCGTCACTCCAGCGATTGGGGCGGTAAAACTTCACAATGAAGGGCTCGGCATCTTCAACGCCAACCTGGTAGACGCGATTTTCATAGCTGTTCAGCGCCAGGGTCCGGCAGTCACAGCGAAAACCGCGGCTTTCCACCGCATCCATGATAAAGCCGGGGGTCAGGGTCTGAAACGGATGGGGACTCTCGGACATCGGTCCTCTCTTTCTGTATAGGAGTCCGGCGGACTCCTGGGAAATGGAACTGTTCGATTTGATTCGAGAGACACTATACCATCAATGCCCTGCGCGAGAAAGGAGAAGGATAGTTGATTTCCCGAAGCAAAGGCCGTACGCCGTAAACACCCGGAACTTTTTTCCCGAAGCTACTGTCTAAGAAGGCACCAAGGCACGAGAAAAAGGAGGCCATCATGAAAATCATTGCGGTTTTAGCGTTACTAGTGGGTATCACCACGAGTGCTCAGGCGGGTACCATCGGCAGCGATGTGGAGGTGCAGGTGCGGACGGACAGCGGCAGAACGCTCCCCCTCTACCCGGTAGCTTCGGGAAGCGAGGCAAAGCGCGCCTATGCCGAGGCGGTGAAGGGCGAAAATTATCGCATCCTGGTGCGCAACCGGCTCAATCTCCGCATCGGCATTGTGATCGCGGTTGATGGCAGGAACATCATTTCGGGCAAGAAATCCTGGCTGCGCAACAACGAACGGATGTACATCCTGGAACCCTACGCGTCAGGCGAATTCTCCGGCTGGCGCACCGGCAGTGATCGTGTCAACCGCTTCTACTTCACCTCTGCCGCCGATTCCTATGCCGCCTCGTTCCGGGACGAATCGGCCATGGGCGTCATTGCCGTGGCGGTCTATCCGGAAGTGCGCCGCTACGACCCGCCCTGGTATGACTCTTTCCAGGAAATGACCCGCGACAAAGCGGCCCGTTCCGCGGCACCGGCCGCTCGCGCGGAGGAGAAGAGCGCCGGCACCGGCTACGGCCGGGAGGAATATTCACCAACCACAGTTGTGGCATTCGAACCGGAATCACAAGCGCTCGAGAAAATTTTCCTGAAATACGAGTGGCGCGCAACCCTCTGCAAAAAAGGCATTATCCGCTGCGGTTGGAAGCGGGAACCACACAACCGCCTGTGGGAGGAGGACGGTTTTGCCCCACCCCCCGGACGCTACTGATCCGTCTGCCGCTAAATCAACAGCCTGCTGAACTGAATCATGAAAAAACGCCCCGTCCTGGGGCGTTTTTTATCAAGGCTATTTACGGGTGCTCCGACAACCGCTATGATGTCCGGGAACAGGCAAACGATCCTTCTCGTGAGGCAAAATCGGCAATGGTAGATATTTTAAGCACTCACGGTTACCCGGCACTCTTCCTACTGAGTTTCCTCGCCTCGACCATCCTCCCGCTTGGCTCTGAATGGCTGCTCGCGACACTGGTGGTACAAGGTCTGGATCCGCTGTTATCCGTAGCAATTGCCACAACCGGGAACACCCTGGGCGCCTGCACCACCTTCGCCATCGGGCTCTTCGGAGGCCCGTTCCTCATCGAGCGGGTCCTTCGTATCAACAGCGAGTCGCGAGAAAAGGCGGAAAAGTTTTTCGGGAAATATGGTTTATGGTCCATCCTTTTTTCTTGGGTGCCGGTAGTGGGAGACCCCCTCTGTCTCGTGGCGGGAGTACTACGGGTCAGATTCGGGATATTCGTCGTTCTCGTTCTGATTGGTAAACTCGCCCGCTACGGAATTATCAGCCTGATGGCCCTGAAATACCAAGGGCTCTGATCAAGAGTTACTTTAAATCCAAGACCGGTCAGTCACGATTGCCGGAAGAGCCGAGATGTGCTATCGTCTCACCGCACGGGAAGAACATCTTTCCCTGACCCCACACTCAGAAACTTACCCACGAAGGAGAAACACCTATGAACAGCTGTCCATGCGGAAGCGGCGCTTCCTTTGCGGATTGCTGCGAACCGGTCATAACCGGCGCGCAAAACGCTGATACAGCGGAACAACTGATGCGGGCGCGTTATTCGGCCTATACGAAAGTCGCAACCGATTTCATTTTCGAGAGCACCCATCCGGACCACCGGAAGGGCTATGATCACGAAGGAACCAAGACCTGGGCGGAAAAGTCCGAATGGCAGAGTCTCGAAATCATCGGCACCCAGGCAGGCGGACCGGAAGACACCACCGGCGAAGTGGAATTCATTGCCCGCTTCCGCGAAAACGGCGTGCCGCGCACCCATCACGAATGCGGTCATTTCATACGTGAGAATGGCCGCTGGTACTTTACCGACGGCAGCATCGTGAAGCCGAAGCCGATCATCGCCGACAAGGTCGGACGAAACGATCCCTGCCCCTGCGGCAGCGGTCTCAAGTACAAGAAGTGCTGCGGAAAGTAGCCTTTCCGCACAGCCCATTCCCAGATAGTACCGAGATCCTCTCCCGCGGCAGGGGCACCTTGTCAGGCCTGCCCCTGCCGCGGCAGTTCACAGCCGCGCCCGAAGCCGCCCCCCCTGATTGGCCACCTCTCCCTTGACATTCCCTGATCGTCGATTATCTGTCTAATGATGGGTAACTGCCAAGCAATGCAACGGGATCAAGTTATTGGGGAGGAAACATGATATTTCCGCATATAATAAGGCCACGTGGGCGAAAGTTCCCTGCCACGGCAACTCGACTGATCCTCCATTATCTGCTTTTCGCTTTTTTGGCCTGGAGCGCCAGCACTTCAGCAGCAGCGGAAATAGATTCCCCTGACCATCTGCTTGACACCGTCTATCAACCCCCGTTGGCCGGTGAGCCCTATGCGACCACTTTTCTGGGTAGAAACATCACCATACCATCACGTAACCGCGGTAAAGTCCGTTCTCTGACCCTGGGAGCAAACCTATACGTCCCGGATGTGGGCGGCGATACTGCCCTGCCGATTGCCGCCCTCTACTGGCGTCACCAAGCGGAAAAATGGTGGCAGAGAAGTGTGATCGGGGTATTCGTCAATGAGGTGGATCTGGCAAGAAACCTTGGCAATTTCCAGCTACTCGGCCACTTCGACAACAACACCGTTCCTTTTGCCGAGACCGAAATCAAGGATGGCGAGGAAGTCACCTCAAGCTCCATCATTTGGGGGACCGTCTCCGCTTGGCTTGGCGCGGGAATTCGCATTCCGGTGGCGCCGCATCAGACGGATAACGACCTGAGAATCCAGCTTTATTACCAGGCTGGTTATTTCTACAATATGCGGACCAGTGACACCGGAGCGAATGTGGTACTCCCACCGGACACCTTCTTCCAGGGCCTGCGCTTACGCGCCCGCTATGATGGTCTTCGCCGCAATATTATGGAACTGCCCCATGAAGGCTGGGCGGCCGGAGGCGATTTTGATCTGACCTTCAGGGATACCTGGTCCGACAGCACCTTCGGGGATCTGATTTTCACGAAGAACGACACGCGCAAGTATCTAAAACTCTCCGGCTACCTGATCGGCGCCAGCGGCATCCCCTGGGCCTCGGAGCGGCATCGCTTTATCGGCTACCTGCACGGAGGTGTCTCACCAGTGGGAAAACTCGACCGCTTCTCCGCCTTCCGGGCCGGAGGAGGTCCGTTCCCCAATGAGACCGATGATCTCTACCGGCTCCCCTACCCTGGCGCCTTGTTCAACGATTTCCCGGTTTCCGACTATCTGGCCGGTACGCTGGAATACCGCTATGAGCTGCTGTTTTTCATGTACCTGCACCTGCGCGCCACCTTTGCCTGGGGTGCAAACCGGCCCGATTACTCCGGTCCCGAAGGACTGCGGCTCAAGCTGACTTCGGTGGACGGCGAAGCATTTTCAGCGGGCCTTACCACCGGTTTCTTCTTTGACTCGCAACTGTACCTGGAATATGCCTACGACAATAAGTTCCTGAGGAACGGCGCCTCCGGCAGCAGCTTTATGCTGCTCTGGTCCAAATCCTTCTGAGGAGCCGCCGGGAACTGGGGATGGAAATTCTGGGGGATGTTGGGGGATCGAGGAGCGGCTGATCCGCTACCTGGCGTCACTTCTTGCGAAAGAAGGATACTACCGTGCTGAACGGCGTGGAGAAAGATCGGTTTTCCGGCCCATGCTTCTCGGAATTATTGCTGGTCAGTGGCGGAATTGCCGCGAACAGACATCGATGGCGGCATTCCGGTTTTCATCCGCTGTCTGCCAGATATATTCAGGAGCGGAAAAGGCACCCGGTTGATTGGCCACCGGAGCACCATTGAGCTTGATATAACTCTCATACTCTTCTTCGGCTGCATCGACACACTTGACGTACGATTCCTGGGGTTTCTTCTCCTGATCATACTTTGCTTTTTCAATTCCAAGTTGGTCCTGCTTCATTTTTGGCATGGCAAAGACAAAAAAATACGAAATCGACAGGACAAGAACGGTCAAAAGCGCCACGAGATACAGTGTCGGGTCAAGTTTTTTCAGGACACTCTGCTCATTGCCGGTTTTTTCGGTGGCATTTTCAACCGATTCTTTCAGATCGTTTTCTTCGCTCATAGATTTACCCGCCTCGCGAATCCATCTGGAGTTCACCTGCCGTGTTTTCCAGCATACCGCTGAAATAAGCATTTTCAATAATCACCCGGAATTTTTGCTGAATAGTGACATTTCATTTCGCTCCGCTCCCGCCAAATGGCATTTCTCGGCGCGCGTCAGCCTTTTGATTTCCGCTTCTCTCCGGCCGGCGCTGCTCCTGGTGTGCCCGGTTTCCAGATACAGCAGCTTTTCCGGTCTGCGTCCGCGAAAATACTTGGCACCCCGGCCGGTTGCATGCTGGCGCAGGCGCCTGGCCGGATCAGTGGTGATCCCGGTGTAGAGGGAACTGTCGGAACAAAGAATAATATAGACCTGCCAGATCACGAAATTCCTCTCACCGGTTGGCGGTTCTTGCTTCAGCAACTACCTGTTAGTGCTTTCAGGACAGCTCTCTCACATTCGCCAGATTCGGCAAGCCAGGTGCGCAAGGCTCTCCGCGCCTCCTGATCGACTAGGGAAAATATCCGCTGCACGGTATCATGCGAACTGGCCCGGGAGTGACCGGCAACCTTGACCAGTTCAAATCCGAGCAGATCAGAGGCGGCGTACCAGGCGCGATAAAGGGCGGCATTGGCCAACAGTTGTCCAGTGCGGCGGGAAAGAAACTGCCGGGACTCCAGACCGGCCCGCCTGGCCTGCAGCCCGGCCAGACACTGGGAATCGGTATAAATCCTCAGATTTCCGGGAACTGCGCCACAAGATTCTCCCTGATACTGCTCCAAAGCCCACAATACCGTCTGGATTTCAAGCCTGGTCGATGAAGTAGCGGTAAACCTCTTGAACCGGATCCGTACGGCAATCTCCTCCCGATTGATGTCCTGTAAAGCACTTTCGAGATCTGACGCGGACAGCAGCAAACAGGCACCGACGCCGCATTTCAGCTGGGGATTCGAACTCACATCGCTGAAAAGTGCAACATTATTCATGGGAAAACCGCTCCAGGGCTAGCGGGTAAACTTACCGGCAAGAGTTGCTGATTGACAGAAAACAAACGTTGCCGCGGCAGGCCGCAAAATCACTCCAACTTCCAACGCAGGTAGAGCTCCTCAACCTTATCCCTGGCCCAGAGCGTCCTCCGCAGAAACTTCAAGCTGGAGGCAATGCTCGGGTTCTGGGTAAAACAGCGGATCTCGATACGCCTGCCCAGCTCCTCCCAGCCAAACTCCGTCACCAGTTCGGTGACCATCATCTTCAGGGTTATGCCGTGCAGGATATCTACCGGTTGTTGCTCAGTCATGTATCGTACCTCAAAATCAGGGAAGTCAGCTGTTAGGAACTCGGAACTTACTAATATACCGTTTTACATCTCATCTTCAGACCATCCTTGCTGCTCCTTCAATCGCAAAATCCTCAGCGAGCCGTGCTACGCCTGCGGTTTTACTCAATCAGGAGCGACAAATCCGGCCTAAATCTGTGCGTAAAAACTGGTACATCAGTAAATCCCAAGTCCCTTAAGGATTGTTATTTTTCTTCCGCGGATTTCTTCTGCCCCAAGGTGAGGCCGCGAATGAAATTCCGCAGGAACTGGTCGCCGCACACTTTGTAGTTTCGATGGGCAACCGAGCGAAACATGGCCGAAAGCTGTGCTTTCGAAATAACTACTCCGGCCAGTTTGAGGATTTCGATCATCGCTTCATCATTCAATTCCAGGGCGATTCTGAGCTTGCGCAGAATGAGGTTATTGGTCAGCGCCCCCTCCGCCACCGGGCCGGCAACGGCCGGTTGCTCCTGCCGGCCGCGCCGGTAGACAATCAAGCCATCCAGGAAATAGCCCATTGCCACATCATCGCAGGCCACGAAACCCGGCTCTTCCTCTTTTTTTAAAAACTTCAAGGCCTCGGCCGGTCCGATTTGGTACCCGGCCAGGGCAAATATTTCCGTCATGGTGACGCCGTTCAGGTTCAAAGCGTAACGGAGCCGGCGGAGCAGATCATTATTGGTCATTGTCAAAATCCTTTATCTAGGAGCCAGCGGAATGTGCTCATTTCCCGATCGCGGCGTCACGCATGACACCCGCCGGTCTGATGAAAGCCAGAAAACGTTCCTGCAGCAGCTCGGCATGTTCAATCCAGCCCGCGCAGCGCAGAATTTCAACTACACATTCAGCGGTACAGAGGCAGGCCTCTTTCTGGTTCCGTCTCAGGTTGTAGCGCGAGCAGCCGGCTGGTTTGAGCGAAATCCGGCGGGCCTTTCGCAGATAGGGGCTGCGCTGATAGATCTTGCGGGCCTCGTGCCAGGTGCCGTCGATCAGAATAACCCGCGAAAAACCGGCCAGATCGACACAGTCCTCCCCAGGTGAACCGGGATAGATCAGCGCCACGCCCCCGGCCTCAATTTCTTCCACCAAACGGGCAGGGGGATTGAGCCGCTCCCAAGGGATCTGTTCGGCACTGTCTCCCAGGACCTCCAGCACCAGCCGGCCGGTATTGGATCGCTTGTCAATTTCCTTGCAGTGGGTCAACAGGGTAAATTTCATGAGTTTTTGGCACCAATGCGGCAGGATGCGGGGTCTCAGCGTGGTCCGCTAGCTGTTGTTACCGTTTTGCTTGGACCATCACCTGAGTGAATAAGGGAGCAGCCATATCAGCTTTGACCGAAGCGATAATCTGCAAGTCTCCGCACAGCTTCCAGCCCTGTGCCAAAAGCTCCTTTACCTTCATTTTCAGCTCAGCGACATTATGCTCACTGATAACCTCATAGTCGTCAACTTGATGATACATTCCACGTTCCTCCTCTAGCTACCCAGTCTCGACGATATTTGCCGGCGCAATCATCCGCTCCGGGTTCTTTCCGGTTGCAGGCATAGTAACACAGTTGGAGGCAAGAGCGGCGCGAAAGCATCAGCAGCAACCTATTTTTATCAGCTGCCGTGACAGGATCATCTGCCGAAAAAAGCAGCAGCCTCCGTTCTCCAGTCAGGATGTCACCGGATCTCCACATTCACCTGTGGAAACACTGTGGATAAGTCTGTTGGGAACTTTGTAAAGTAGTGTAAATCGTTTGGTGAGTTGCAGATTGCCCGATACATAGTCACAATACGAAAATTCAACAAAATCAGCTAGATACAAGAATATGCATAATTTCAACAGCTTATAACGCCCAGCCCGCCTATTGATAATCGTAATCATTTAGACACAGCGGCGGCTGGGGATAAAGGCAGTCTTTTTGTTACAGGATTGTATCAGGGACATCTGGCGGCAGGCCATTGTCGAAAAACAGCAATTCAAACCGGGAGTTACCTCGCCGGCGCGGCCGGAGTCTGATGAATTCCGCTAGGAGCCTGCCCCGACAGGCTCCTAATCCAGCCAACGTGGTCAGGATTTCTTACAGCTTCCTGCCTCGTCCTCCCGGGTAATGAGGCGGACTTGCCGCTCGTAAAACAAGTAGTCATACGCCCAGTTGATGAGAACCACGAGCCGGTTGCGGAAACCTACCAGATACATCAGGTGCAGGGCAAGCCAGACGAGCCAGGCAAAATGACCGGAAAATTTCAGGCCGTGAACCGAGGCAACCGCGGCACTTCGGCCGATGGTTGCCATGATCCCCTTATCCCGGAAACGGAACGGGGCAACAGGGGTGCCGGCAATCTTCTGAAGGATGGCCTTTCCCGCGTAGAGGCCTTGCTGCATGGCCACCGGGGCCATCATCGGCAGGGGCGCGCCATCCTGCACCAGGTAGGCCAGATCGCCGATCACAAAAACTTCCGGGTGCCCGGGCAGGGTCAGGTCTGGCTCCACCGGAACGCGGCCGCTGGGGGCCTTGGCCGCCGTGAGATCTTTCGCCAGGGGCGAAGCGGAAACTCCGGCACACCAGAAAAGGGTATGACAGGGTATTATCGTACCATCGGCCAGAAGTACCCGGTCCGTTTCGGCCCCGCTTACCTGCGCCTTGAACATGACCTCGACGCCCATCTGCTGCAGCTTCTCCAGGGTGTAGCGCCGCAAATCTTCGGGATACGGCGTCAGCAGGCAATCGCTTGCCTCGATCAGCAGCGTCCTTTTTTCCGTAGCGGCCAGCTCCGGAAAGTCCTTGGTCAGGACATGCCGCATCAGCTCGTGGAGCGCCCCGGCAAATTCGACTCCGGTCGGACCGCCGCCAACGATCACGAACGTCAGGAGAGCCCGGCGCACCTCCGGATCCGTTTCCCGCGATGCCCTTTCGAAGGAGCCGAGAATCTGGTTCCGCAGGCCCACGGCCATCTCCATTTTCTTCAGATCAAAGGCATGGCGTTGGACGCTCTCCATACCGAAGTAGTTTGAAATACTACCGGCGGACATCACCAGGTAGTCGTAGTCAATCGTGCCGCTGGAGGTTTTCAGTTGCCGCTGGTCCAGATCGACACCGCAGACCTCCGTCATGCGGAAACTTACCCCTTTCCAGCGGCGCATCATGGCCCGGACCGGGTAGGCTATCGATTCCTGCTCCAGGGAAGCGGTTGCGACCTGGTAGAGAAGCGGGTGAAATAGATGATAATTATGCCGGTCGAGGAGGAGCACCTCCACACCTTTACCTGATAGGGCACTGGCAGCCCGAATGCCGCCGAATCCCGCGCCAACGATTATTACTCTTTTCATGGCCATGTGCCCTCCTTTCTCTCAATTAATTTCTATTGTATCACTGTGCGGGATAGTTTTTGAAAAAGGTTTGTTTAGAATTTCAGTGCTGGTATTATACCAGTGCACTAATCAGCAAGATTTGCTCCCCAGAATCCGCGGCAGCAGCCGCAGACAAAAAAGGCTCGCTAACGCCTGGCAATTTAAGATGAGCTACTTAACCCTTACCGGATTTGGCATTTTGCCCATGTACTGCTAACACTTGGAGTACGGTCGGCAAGAAAGCTTCAGGTCTGTACCCGCGGGAGATACCAATGCAAGAGAATACTTTAAGTTTCGATGAGTACAAGACTCTCACGGAGCAATCTCCCGTCCTTATCTGGCGGGCCGGCACAAATGCCGAATGTGACTACTTCAACCAACGCTGGCTGGATTTTACCGGCAGGACAGTGGCACAGGAACAAGGAAATGGCTGGACAGAGGGAGTGCATGCGGATGATTATCAACAATGCCTGACTATTTATCTGGAGGCTTTCCACCAGAGAAATCCCTTTGAAATGGAATATCGGCTCCTGCGTCATGATGGTGAATACCGCTGGCTATTTGACCGAGGCGCGCCCTTTTACCATGAAGATGGTTCATTTGCCGGTTATATCGGCAGCTGCATTGATATCACCGAGCAAGTAGAAGGGCGGGAAGCCCTGCGAAAGGCACAGGAAAAGAAAATCGAAGATCTCAGCAAACTTCTGCCGATCTGCTCGAACTGCAAAAAAATCAGAAGTGACGACGGATTCTGGCAGGATGTAGAGTTGTATCTTCTGGAGCATTCGGACACCCTCTGTTCGCATGGTATTTGTCCGGAATGCCTCGCAAAACACTACCCTGAACAAGCAAAGTTTCTCTTGAAAACGGAGTAAAGTCGGCAGAGCACCTGTGGCAGGAGACTTCACAAGACTTCAGCGGAAGATCTCGAGAAGTTTTGCTGGCCGAAATTCTTGACTTGCCCGGTTTCCCGGTTTACTTTGCGGCAGAGCCGAAAAAGTTCTGAGGAGGGTGCTGGTTGCCTGGCAACCGGAACGGGCCGTTCCGTCGATCTTTTTCGGGCTCTTCCCGTATTCCGCAAAGTGAATCCCGATTCCGGAAAGGTGTCCGCATGAATCCCGAGCTCTGGCTGGGACTGCTGGGGCTGCTGCCTCTCGTTCTTTACGTCGTTCTGGTCTTCCGCAATGTTGACATTCTTACGGCCACGGCTATCTGCGTCGTCGCGGGCGCACTGCTCAGCCACCAGACCCTCCTCTCCTTCGGGACCGCGTTGACGGACGCCATGGGCTCCTTTCTCGCCCTGGTCGGCCTGATCATCATGCTGGGGCGCGGACTGGGCGAGGTGCTGAACGCCACCGGAGTCTCCCACGTCATCGTCTACCGGATCATCCATTCCATCGGCGTGGATACGGAAAAGAAGGCCATGTTCGGCATCATGCTGTCCTGCCTGGTGGTGGTCGGCCTGCTCGGCACCATGGCCGGGGGCAATGCCGTTCTCGCGCCGATTGTCCTGCCGGTTGCCGCCGCGGTCGGACTGTCGCGCAGCACGGTGGGGGTCATATTCCAGGCGGTCGGTGAAGAGGCATTGATCCTCGGGCCGTTCACGCCGCCGGTCATCACCCTGCTCGGCCTGACGAAAATCAGTTACGGGGAAATGCTGCTCTTCGTCTCCGGCCCGGTCGCCGCCATCACCCTGTTGGTCACCTGGTGCGTCATCCAGCGGATCCAGCGGAAAACCAGGGACCTGCACCCCTACGAGAAGCCGGACGAAACGGTTCAGTACGAGCCAACTCCCCGCAGCCGTCGCGCCACTACGGCCTTCGTCTGCACCTTCCTGGCCGCGGTGATCTACGGCATCATCGTCAAGGCGCCCACCTCGTTCGTGGTCGTCATCATGCTCGGCCTCTCTTTTATCACCGGCCTGGTCGGCGGCCTGAAAGTCGACGAGATCCTGAAACTCGTGGTCAGGGGCATGGCGGGCAATGTCAGCCTGTTTCTCCTCTTTCTGCTGCTCGACCCGTTCATCGTTTTCGTGGAACAGGCCGGCGGCTTCACCGCCCTGACCACGCTGATGACGCCGTTGATAGAACATGGCGGCAAATCGGGTCTCGTCATCACCGGCGGTTTTCTCGGTGCCTTCGGCATCAGCGGCGCCACGGTCGCCACCCTGAAACTGCTCCACGAAATGTTCAACCCCTTGCTGACAACCTATGCGGTGTCGATGCTCGCCTGGTCGCTGGCGCTGGTCGTGGCCACCCGGGTGCACAACTTCGTTTTTCCCGGTGCGAACATGTTCAGCTCGCTCGGCTTTGCCGAATCCGACGACCTGCGCTCCATGTTGAGAAACGGCTGGATTGTCGCCGCCTGCCAGCTCACCTTTCTCACCCTATTCAGCATTTTCTTCGCCTGAATGCCGCCCCCGGCCGTGTGCCAGCGTCCAGGTTGGCATTTCAACACCAGCCGGATGAGGAACAACTATGCATACCGCAATCGACAGTCATGTGGATCTTCTCTACGACCTGCTCCGTCACCACCCGGAGACTACCTTTGAAAAGGCTCCGGACGCTTGGATCAGCCTGCCGAAACTTGCCGCGGGCGGAGTCCGGATTATCGTCTCGGTCCTGTATTGCACGGACAACTTCAACGGACCGGAAAAGGCGGCGGATAATCTGCGCCAGCTGCTGAGCAGCGCTGAACGGAGAATCCGGTCACTCGCCACCATAACAACCGAACGGGAACTGGAACGCTGTTATCAGGGCACGGAAGCTCCGGGAGCGCTGCGTCTCCTGGAAAATGCCGACGCCTTGCTTGAGTTCTCAGCCGAAGAACTGAAAAAGCTGGGATTCAGGATGGCCGGACTGACCCATGTCGGAAAAAACCGCCTGGGCGACGGCAATGCGATTCCCAACCCGGAAGGATTGACCAAAGAGGGTCGCACGCTGGTCGCGGAGTTGGATCGGCTCGGCTTCGCCATCGACACGGCCCACCTCTCCGACCCCTGCTTCAACGATGTCGCCGAACAGTTTTCCGGAAAGCTGATCTCCACCCATACCGGTTTCCGGAGCCTCTGCAACATTCCCCGCAACCTCAGCGACGAGCAGGTACGGATGATCCTCTCCCGTGGCGGCGTAATCGGAATCGCCGCCTTCCCCGGCATGCTGTCCCTGGACGGACGGGCCGACCTGGATTTGCTCTTCCGCCAGATCGACTGGTTCGTGCAGAATTTCGGCCCGG
Organism: Deltaproteobacteria bacterium; assembly: GCA_021810985.1. Lineage (GTDB taxonomy): Bacteria > Desulfobacterota > Desulfuromonadia > Geobacterales > Geobacteraceae > RPRC01. The sequence continues at coordinate 2,076 of JAJZQA010000011.1, read as the reverse complement.
CCGGAATCGGAATCGGCACGGATTTCGGCGGCTACGACAGCGTCTGCCAGGGCTTCGAAGACCACTCGCGGCTGCCCGCGCTGGCGGAATTGCTCACCCATGCAGGATATCCCGACCAGACCATCAGCGACATTTTCGCCGGCAACTGGTTCAGGTTTTTTTCTGAACTGCTGAGAGACTGAACCGTTTCAGTTTCACATACATCCCGGGATCCTCCGCTCTCCAAGCAAAGTGTGCGATCACGCTCGACAGGCATCCCCTACATTCGGAGCCAAATTCCTGGATCACCTCAAAAGAGTCAGGAAAAACAAATGGTTGCATCCGCAGACATCCACACTATACTGTAAGTTGTTGACCAGGCCCGGTCAGGGCAAATTTGTTCGTGGTCCCTTTCAGCTTTCCTGGTCCCTGCCAGTCGCGGAGGAAAACCGGACAATGAAAACCATGATCTGCACTGTCACCATACTGCTTCTCTGCGCTGTTCCGGCAGGCCATGCTTCTGCCCAGGAAATATCGGCACTCGGCGGATTCGTTAAAAACACGGACCGGGACAATAGCACCTACCAATGGCAACTTGAGTACCGCGAGGCACTCGGCGAACACCTGGACTTTAATATTACCTACCTGAACGAAGCACACCTTCCTGATCATCACCGCGACGGCTTCGGCAGCCAGCTGTGGCTTCGCACCACCATCCTCGAGCGGCGGCTTGCCCTTGCCGCCGGTGTAGGCCCCTACTACTATTTTGATACCACGCCCAACCCTGCCGGCACCGGCAACTTGAATGACCAGGGCTGGGGAGCCTTGGTCAGCCTTGCCGCAACCTGGTACACGGCCAGCCCCTGGCTCCTGCAACTGCGCAGCAACTGGGTTGAGACCGGCGGCAGTATCGATACGATTTCACTGCTCTTCGGGGTTGGCTACCGGCTGGACCCCTCACCTTCAGCGAAGCCGTTTCAACAAACGTCACCCCGGGATGAGACACCGACACGGAATGAAATAACCGCGTTCATCGGCGAAACAAGCGTTTTCAGCAGTGATTCTCCGCACTCTCTGGCCGTGGGCGTCGAATATCGGCGAGGGCTGTTGCGCTACCTGGAGGGGACGGTTTCCTGGTTGTATGAAGGCAGCAATCAAGGCAGCCAGATGAACGGCCTGGCCACGCAACTCTGGGCGGCAAAGGCGTTTTTCGCTGACAGTCTGGCACTCAGTTTCGGCGCCGGACCATATATCGGCTATGACCGCCTTCACGACAATACGCTGATCGTATCCGGTGTTGCCACCATGTCGGTCGCGTACCGCTTTCATCCCCGCTGGGGAACCCGAGCATCCTGGAATCGCATCATCACCAATTACGACCGGGATGCCGATGTCTGGCTGGCTGGCATCAGTTACCGCTTTTGAAGTACTGATATAAAGTCACTAACCCCCGGTAAATCCGGGGGTTTCCCATGGGACTGACACTCTAATGCAGTGAGTTTTTGGTCCTGAATCAACAGTGAATGATTTATTTCAGAGTCCATCCCCGCTTATTCCGAACCTCCGCCGGAATCCTCGTAGCGGGAAAAATCTGTATACCCCACCGCCCCCAGAGAAGCCGACTACCAGCCCCCCTGGTCCGCGGGCGGATTCAGAGGCCAGCCGTTGGCGATGCGCTCCACCAGGTCGGGATTACTGATGTACGGCCTGCCGAAGGAGATCAGGTCCGCGTTACCGCGCCGGATCGCGTCATCCGCCTTTTCCCTTGTATAGCCACAGTTCCCTATGAGATTGCCACTAAACACGACCCGAAATGCCGCCAGGCTATCTGCCTGGAAGCATCAGCTGACGCGGTTCTTCTTTAGTGAAAAGTTCCCCTTGTAAACCAAAGTGCCCCCCGCGCGTTTATTAAGCACAACAGGTACTTCACTACGAAGCAATCCGGGAACAGAACCCGTGACAGCGTTGGCGATAGTGTCAAAAGTTCTATGAAAAGAACGGAGTGAAAGTATGAGAAGCCATTCTGAGTGAGGCTTTCCCAGCCTGCCCACAAAGTGGTAGCCGGGGTTCGCTTACTGGATTTGAGGGCGACTCACC
>JAJZQA010000345.1 GCA_021810985.1 Deltaproteobacteria bacterium | reverse complement strand
GCAGATCTCAATGTTTTCCCGCTTGATATATTCCCAGATATTCAGCTCGGTCCAGCCGAGGATCGGGTGGACCCGGATGTGGGTGCCCGGCTCGAAATTGGTATTGAATTGGTCCCAGAGCTCGGGCGGCTGATCCTTGTACGGCCACTCGAAGTTCTTGTCGCGGGGAGAAAAAACCCGCTCCTTGGCGCGGCTCCCTTCCTCATCGCGGCGAATGCCGAGAAACAGGCCGTTGAAATCGTACTTCTCGATGATCTGGGTCAGCCCCTCGGTTTTCAGCTTTTTGCAGCAGACCAGACGTCCCCGCTCCGGGCCCATGCCGGCGGCAACAGCCGCTTCGTTCTTGCCGACGATCAGGTCCGCTTGCCACTCCTTGGCCATCCGGTCGCGATATTCGATCATCTCCGGATACTTGTAGGTGGTGTCGATATGCACCAGCGGAAACGGAATCTTGCCGAAAAAGGCCTTGCGGGCCAGGTGGATCATGGTGGTGGAGTCCTTACCGATGGAATAAAGCATGGCCAGGTTTTCAAACCTGCGGTAGGCCTCGCGGAAGATGTAGATACTTTGTGCTTCCAGTTCGTCGAGATGATCGTACATGGATTTTCCTTTGCCGAAATCAAGTTTGTGTTTTGAGTTTTTATTATGAGTTGAAAAATCTGCCGCTACCATTACCGGGTTACTAATTCAGTTTCTAGCTTCACACCGTGCGCCGTACTAATGCCTGAAACTAAAAACCAAAAACCAAAAACTCAAAACCGCCTTATTTCCTATGCAGCCCGCACTCTTTGTGCTCGGGATTCTCCCACCACCAGCGTCCGGCCCGGGCATGTTCGCCTGGCGCCACCGCCCGGGTGCAGGGTGCGCAACCGATGGAGCGATATCCCTGGTCATAGAGCCTGCTGACCGGAACGCGATGTATCTTGGCGTATTCCCAGACCTGCTCTTCACTCCACTCCAGCAGCGGGTTGATCTTGAGGATGCCGCCGTGATTTTCATCGATCTCGATCGGCGCCAGATCGGTTCGGGTGACGCTCTGCTCCCGCCTCAATCCGGTAACCCAGCCGGCCAGTTCAGCCAGAGCACGGCCCAACGGTTCAACCTTGCGGATACCGCAGCATTCATGGCGGTTATCCAGTGACTCGCGGAAAGAATAGAGCCCCTTGTCCCGCTCCAGCTTCTCCACCGCCTCATGTTTCGGGAAATACCAGTCGATCCGGATACCGTAGCGCTCCGTTATGGCGTCGGCCACTTCGTAGGTCTCTTCGTTCAATCTGCCGGTATCCAAGGCAAAGATCCCGATAGGCAACCCCTCCTTGTGGATCATGTCGATAATTACGGTATCCTCGACGGAAAAGGAGCAGGCCAGCTTCACTTGGCCTCCGTCCGTCTCAATTCCGGACTTCAGTATTTCCGCGGGTGATACCCCATCAAGGAGTTTCGGAATATTTCTACTCATGTTGTGTTCCCTTTCGTTCATGTAAGTTCTCGGCTCCGAGGCTCCGCTTGGCAGCGGACATGCCGGACCCGCCCTGTTCAGCAGTAAACCGTCAAGCCTTTTCCACGGTCAGAACATAGTAGCCGTCGACCTTCTTCAGCCCAAGCAGCTTATTCCCTTCATCTTTCAGACTCCGGGGAACATTCTGTACCGGTTCACCCTCGTCCAGGTAGAATTCCAGCACGTCACCGGAATCGGCCATCTCCAGAGCCAGCTTGGCCTTTACGAAGTTTGTCGGGCAACAGACTCCCCGGAGATCAATTGTTTCCATCGGCAGCACTCCTTGTTCTTCGGATATTGGCAATCTTTGCAGCCGGAATAGCATCCCGCGCCGACTTTACGAAGAGATTCAGCAACAGCTGTTTCAGCGGAAATCAGAATCTGATAACGGCTGACCGGGTAGATTTCCTCGCAACCGGGTGTCAATAGCCGTGGGTGAACCGAACTCGGTCACGACATAGTGCGGAAATTTTGTCCTGGGATGATTGAGAAACGCGTTGATCCCCTTTTCCAGGATTACCTGACCAAGACGCACACGTCCCTTCCCATCGGCTGCGGCACCATACCAGTCAAGAATCTCGGCGATGAACGCAACGACTTCTTCGCCAGGGAGAAACAACGCAACCAAGGTCCCGACCACCGGTTTTCTCCCCCATTTACCGCCCGCGTAGACCGCATAACCCCTCTGCCGCACCGTCCAGGCGCCGGCCGGGCAGACCTTGACGCAGTCGCCGCACAAGAGACAGTTCTGCCCATGAAAAACCGGTTTCCGGCTCTCTCCTTCGGTTATCGCAAGCTCTCTGCATGTTTCAAAACAAAGCCCGCAGCCAAGGCACGCTGCGCTCGCCAACTCCGGTTCAATAATGCCCACGAAACCGACGTCATTGATGGCCGCCTTCGGGCAGTCATGGGGACAACCGGAAAAACCAACCTTGAATTTGTGATGGCCGGTTGCCGTTCCAAACAGCTGGCGATCAACGTCCAGTGACGATTGCTGGGTGTCCATGAGCCCATTAGGATTGTATTCGCAGCCACCGCAGGCTACCGGAACCCTGACCCGCGCTCCGCAGGAGGCGACCTGCTGCCCGGACTCCCCCAGTTCGGTGACAACCGCATCGAAGTCGCGGAAATTGATATTGACCAGTTCGATGGATTGCCGAACGGAGAGATGAACGAATTCCCCCCCGTACCTTTCGGCCACTTGAGCAATCTTTTTCAGGCGTTTGACGGACAACCTGCCGCCCGGCACACGAAGCCGCACAGTGAAGAGATCCCTACCACGCTCCTTGATGAAACCGCCGACTTTAAGATTTTTCAGATCGACGGTCGTTTGCTTGTTGCGTTCTGTCATTGTCGTCTCCTGTATTTTTTTCCTTGAACAGTGAAATTTCGTTCCCGGTAAACCGTTCAGATGTCATTGCTGCTTAATTTACGCTCCCCTCCTCAGTCCCTGAGCACCTGTATCTTGACTGCCTCAGACAGACCGTCCCTTATGAAAAAGGCTTGTGCCAAGGGACGACCCTGCTCATGAAG
>JAJZQA010000344.1 GCA_021810985.1 Deltaproteobacteria bacterium | reverse complement strand
AGCTTTCAGCCCTTCACGGACTATTTTATGATCATCGGCTAGAACAATTTTGATTTTCAAGGTAAGCTCCTAAAATTTTAAATTATTACTAGTGCATGGAATGGAAAGCATAGCCTTGGTGCCCTGACCGGCAATCGACTCGATGATGAAATTGCCTCCCAGATAGTTCATGCGGTGATGAATATTCAAGAGCCCGAAAGAGTTGTTGGAACTGCCGTAGCTGAAAATATTCGTTGAGTTGAAACCGATACCATCGTCTGAAATGCGTACATGCACATGCCGGGTCACGGTTTTTACCTCAACCTGCACATTTTTCGCCTGGGCATGCTTGATGATATTAACCAGTAATTCACGAGACATCTGGTAGAGCGCGCCGCGAATTTCCTCATTCAGCGGTTTGAGTTTTCCGTCGGCACAAAAGCGGATCCGCAAGCCATGTTTTTCTTGAAACTCCTCACTGAGCCATTCCAATGCTGCCTCCAGACCTACCTCGTGAAGAATCGGAGGACTGAGTTGAAAGGTCAGGGACCTGATTTCCTCGATTGCTGTGCTGAGGTGACCAACTATTTCCCTGAGGACCTCATCTTCTTCTCCTCCCAGCCCGGAAAGAATCAGCGAATTAAGTTTAATTTTACTCAGGGCAAGGGTTTGTGCGACCTGATCGTGAAGATCTCCGGCGATGCGTCGTCGTTCATGCTCTTCAGCCCGTGAAAGCTCGGCTGTCAATGACGTAAGCTGTTCGGTCCGCTCTTTTACCCGAAAATCAAGTTCTTCGTTAGTTTTGCGCAAGGCCTCTTCCGCTGCTTTCCGCTGGGTAATATCACGGCTGATGCCGATCAAGCCGAGAAGATTCCCCTCTGGGTCATGGTAGGGAGTTTTAAGTGTTTCGAGCAGGATTCGCCTCCCGTCGGGATACCCGACCCACTCTTCGTTGCGACAGGCTGTTTGGCGTGAGAACATGAGGGAATCTTTTTCTTTGAAGAACTGCGCGAGTACAAAGGGAAATAGCTCGAAATCAGTGCAGCCGGTTATGTCAGGTTTTGTCTTCCCGACAAATTCCGCGAAAGATTTATTACAGCCCAGATAGACACCTTCAGTGTTCTTGTAGAAAATGAGATCGGGAATCGCGTCAATCAAGGTTCGTAAGAGCCCCTGTTTTTCCTGGAGCGCCGCGGCAATGGTGCGGAGTTCTTCCATATTCGCGGCAAGTTCCGCGGTACGTTCATTGACTCGTAGTTCCAATTCTTCATTGGTTCGACGCAATTCAGCCTCTGCCTGTTTCAGGTCACTTATGTCGATTACAGAGGCAATGCCGGCGGAATCTCCGCGATACTGGATCCTTCCCGCTGAAATCAGTACCCATTTTTTCTTGCCGTCTTTCGTCAGAAATTTTGCTTCATACTGATCCGGAACCGATTCCCCCTTTTGACGTAACATTCCGTATGACTTTACCTGCTCGCGAAATTCTTCGTCGATCCACTCCCAGAATTTCATTAACAAACATTCCTGTTCTGAAAATCCTGTGATCTTTTTAGCCGCAGGGTTGACGTAGATCAGCTTCTCTCCCTGGTAAAGGTAAATCGCTGCTGGTGAGGTTTCGGCCAAAACCCGAAACTTCTCCTCGCTTTCCCCCAAGGCTTCTTCAAAGCGTTTGCGCGCGACAAGTTCATCACAAAGTTCACTGGTTCTTTTGGCGACCTGCCTGGTGAGAGACCTATTCCAGGCAAGTACGAAAATGACAATCAGAATAATGAGCGCACTAGCGGTGAAAAGTGTCGGTGTTATCGTCTTGTTGACCAACAGGTACCGAGCGTTGAGCGGGACCCATTTGTTATAGATAACTTCCCGTTCTTCAGGGGAAATCCGACGCAGCCCTTTTTCCAGGATGCTTTGCAAAATCGGCCAGTCACTTCGAATGGCAAAGGCCAGTCGATACATGTACTCTGTTTCACCGGCTATGTGAAGGTTGGTAATGGCATCTTTATCCATGTAGTATGAAGCGGTTAACAAGTTTTCCAGCAGGGCGTCACGTTGCCCGAACGAAACTTTCCGCAAGCCGCTATGAATATTGGAGACCACGTCTACCTGCACATGCGGATAATTTGTTACAACATAATAGCGGGCGCCGTATCCGGCCTTGATGGCAATATTTTTACCGCTCAGCCTCTTAAGACTGAGTGTCTCATTGAAATTATTCCGTGTGATGATGACGCCGGGAAATTCCAGATACGGCTTGGTAAAGAGAAGATATTCTGCACGTTCAGGTGTTTTGGTTGCGGCGGTCAGCACGTCGACTTCTTTCTGCCTGGCTTTTTTGAGGACTTCCGCCCAGTCCCGCAATTTAACGATCTCAAAGCGGATGCCTAGTCTTTTTTCCAGGATGGCTACATAATCAGAGGCAATGCCTGTGTACCGACCATCGGCAGTGAAAAACTCTGTTGGAGGGAAATCAGGGTCAGGTGCCAGACGAATAACGGGGTGTGCTTTCAGCCAGGCTTTTTCAGCAGGGGTAAGCAGTAACGTAGTATCAGTTTTCGACAGTTGAATGATCAGAAGCGCACCTATCGAGATGGACAGAAAACCCGCGAAAATTACTAGTAAGTATTTATGGCTGGAATTGAAAAACTTTCGGAACATTTTTTCCCGGAATGTGATGGATCATGTTTTTGACTTCAATGCTAGGATGTATCATATCGGCAAATGGAGTGCAAACTTGACGTTTTATCTGCTTCGTACGTTGTAAGAAATCTGTGCGTTGAGATTTTAAGGGTGATTATTTTAGCAAGATTGCTGCCGTATTACTGCAAGGATCGGAAGACTCCGTGGAAAAGCGGCTATTTGCGGAGATTGCGGTGGGGGGGCAGTGTGTCTAGAGATCCGGTAGAGAGAAAAAGCCCGAACATTTATTTTTGTCGAGCCGCCTCTTTGCGGGCGATACTCAGTTCGTCGTCTCTGGTCAAGGTTTCGTCATCCAATCGTGCACGAAAAACCCGATCGAGAATTTTCTTGAAAGCCGGCCCGGGGGAGACTCCCAATTCTTTCAGGTCTGCTCCCGTAATCGAA
>JAJZQA010000343.1 GCA_021810985.1 Deltaproteobacteria bacterium | reverse complement strand
AAAAGCGCAAAATCTGGTAAAAGGTATTCACGAACTCCCGACAATCCCCGAGATTGCCACGAAGGTTCTGGATATGTTCGACAAACCCAATGTCGAACTTGAAGAACTGGCCGAGACGATCCTTGTTGACCAGGTAATGGCGTCAAGGGTAATCAAGATTGTCAATTCGCCCTTTTTCAAACCGATGCACGAAATCAAGTCCTTGAAAAGGGCTCTTATTTATCTTGGCTTCCGCCAGATTCGGCACATCGCCCTTACCTGCTCGATCATCGAGGCCTTCGAAGACAGAACCGGAGTGTTCGATGTCAAAACCTTCTGGGAGCATTCTTTCGGGGTCGGCGTGGTCGCGAAGATCATTGCCCAGCGCATCCGCTATCCTGAAATAGAAAAAGCCTACATCGTTGGTATCGTTCATGATATCGGCGAAGTATTCCTCAGCTATTATATGAAAGACGGTTTTCAGCAGGTGGTTGACGAACTCACGGGAACCAGCCAGAGCTTCGTCGACGCAGAGGAAAAACTGCTTGGCACGACCCATTGCGAAGTCGGCTACTGCCTGGCGAAAAACTGGAATTTCCCGGCCGAATATTGCGATGTAATCGCCAATCACCACGCACCGGCCAATGCCACCAACGACCCCACCCTTTCAGCGATCGTCAACCTGGCGGACCTTTTCTGCTCCGTGCGCCACCTGGATTACGGCGGCCGGGAATGGGTCAGCTTCAATCTTGCGGAAGAACCCGCCTGGCAGATACTTAAAGATTTCGCACCGAACTTCGTTGATCTGGATGTGGAGCGTTTCTGTTACGAACTTGATGAACGGGTCCCTGAGGTTCAGGATCTCGTCGATTCACTTTTCGAGGGAATGATAAAATAGAGAGGTTTCATGATCCTGCCAAGACCCAACAAAATCCGTGTCCTGATCGTTGACGACTCGTCTTTCATGCGCATGGTGATTCGCCGCATTCTAAACAGCGATGCTGACATCGAAATAATCGCTACGGCCAATGACGGGGCGGAGGGCGTCAAAAAAGCCCTGGAACTCAAACCGGATCTGATCACCATGGATGTGGAGATGCCGGTAATGGACGGTATTGCCGCGTTGAAACAGATCATGGCCAAGGAGCCGACGCGGGTCATCATGGTCTCCACGCTCACCAATGAAGGGGCAACCGCGACCTTTGACGCCCTGGAGGCAGGCGCGGTCGACTATGTTCCAAAAAACATCACCGATTCTCCCGCGGCCCAGGCGATCTTCCGCGACGAGCTATTACGAAAAGTCAAGGCAGCCGTCCGCTCTAACGGCAACCGGAAGCCCGTTCCCCCCGGGAGGCAGGCGCCGGTCATCAGACGTGTTACGGAAGCCAGGTTGCCGAAGATCCGCGTGAACTACGTGGCGATCGGCGCATCCACCGGCGGACCGGTCGCGCTTCAGGAGGTACTTTCCCGGATTCCCGTCAACTTTCCGTATGGAATCATGGTGGTCATCCACATGCCGAAGGCCTTTACCGGACCGTATGCCGAAAGGCTCAACGCCAAATGCTCCCTCACGATCAAAGAGGCAGCTGAAGGTGATATGCTCAAACCCGGAACCGCGCTGATCGCTCCTGGCGGCGCCCACACCCTCATCACTCGCCGCGCCGGAGGCCTCTATGTGCGCCAGGCGCCAATCAGCGAATATCCGAAGAACACCTATATCCCCGCTGTTGACCTGATGATGACCTCTCTGGCGGATGCCTGCGGCGGGGCCATGCTCGGCGTTATCCTCACCGGCATGGGAAATGACGGCTTCAAGGGAATGCAGCACCTGAAAAGCAAGGGTGGGATAACCTTGGTACAGGACGAGGCAAGCTCCACCATCTACGGGATGCCGAGAGCCTGTGTCGACGGCGGGGTCGCGGACGTCGTCCTGCCCCTTGACCAGATCGGCTTCGAAATTTCAAAGGTGGCGGAAAACGGCCGACGCTGACGAGAGTTGATCCACAGTTTTTTGTGGGCTTTTTATTCCTGCGCTTTACCCATCACTGAGTACGGGCAGCACATACTGCCCCTCCCCGACGTATTTCTGCGTGAAACTGCAATCTCATATCTTGACAGAAAACGATATCAATCGTACCTTACATGGGAATCTTACAGAACACGCCAGAGAAAGAGCCGCTGCTATGAATAATGAACTGGAAAATACCATCATGTCGGCCGGTGACCTGCCTACCATCCCCATTGTTGCGACAAAGGTCATGAAACTCATCGAAAGTGACCGGGCCACGGCAGAGGAGCTGTCCAAAGTTGTCTCGTCCGACCCGGCTGTCGCGGCCCGGGTACTGAAAATCTCCAACTCCTCCTTTTACGGCCGCCAGGGAAAGATACAGAACCTGTCAGCGGCCATCGTTCTGCTTGGCTATACCACCCTGAAAAGTATTGTCGTGACCGCTTCCGTACGACAGGTATACCAGCCTTTCGGCTTGACGGAAAAGATGCTCTGGGAACACTCTTTCGGAGCGGGATTGGCAGCCCGGATAATTGCCAAGGCCATCGGTGGGGTGGACCAGGAGGAAGCATTCCTCGCCGGACTGTTTCACGACATCGGCAAGGTCATCATGAACAGCCAGGATCCCGCAAAATTCCAGATGGTCATGGAACGCTGCTATAACGAGGAACTCCGTTTCAACGAGGCCGAACGAAGTTTCTACTCGTTCACCCATGAGGAAGCGGGCGCGCTCGTCATCAAAAAATGGAACTTTCCCGATACTCTGACCCAGTCCGTGCAGCAGCATCATGCCTTTGCCTTCACCGACCTCAGCGACATCGCCCCGCTCCACTTGACTTCGGTCGTCAATCTTGCCGATCTGTTCTGCCTCAGGCTCGGCATCGGACAACGCTACCCCGTGGAAGACCTCTCGCTGAGCAGCACCAAAGCAGCAGGCTTCCTTGGGCTGGATGAAGAAAAGCTGGAAGCCCTCCTGGAAGAATTCCGGGAAGCGTACGAAAACGACAAGAGCTTTCTCTCCGCGGCAGGGTAAACGGTTTACTCTCGCATCAGATACAAAAAAAGGGTCCTGCACGGACCCTTTTTTCATTATAAC
>JAJZQA010000342.1 GCA_021810985.1 Deltaproteobacteria bacterium | reverse complement strand
TCTTTTATTCGGACCGGCCATGGCTCTGCAACGACGGCTATTATCAAACAGGGCATCGACTGCTTCCTGCAGCATCCTTTTTTCGTTTCGGATAATCACTTCCGGCGCCTGCAATTCCATCAAACGCTTTAAACGATTGTTTCTATTAATTACCCGACGGTAGAGGTCATTAAGATCGGATGTTGCAAACCTGCCCCCGTCAAGCGGTACCAGAGGACGCAATTCAGGCGGCAAAACAGGTATACACTCGAGGATCATCCACTCGGGTCTGTTCCCGGAAGATTTAAATGCATCTACTACTTTAAGCCTTTTGGCAATCTTTTTTCGCTTAGCCTCACTTGTGGCATCAATCATTTCGGTGCGCAACTGGACTGAAAGGTTATCAAGATCAAGTGATTTCAGGCACTCGCGCACGGCAGCAGCACCCATTCCGGCCTCAAAATCACCGGCAAATTCCTCTTTAAGCTTCTGATAACGGTCCTCACTCAGGACTTCGCCGATGATCAGACCGGTATTTCTCGGATCGGTAACGGCATACGCTTCGAAATAAAGAACTTTTTCAAGGTCCTTCAGGGAAATGTCCAGCAGGTTCCCGATCCGTGAAGGAAGGGAACGTAGAAACCAAATGTGGGCAACCGGAGTTGCCAGGTCGATATGACCAAGACGCTCCCGGCGAACCTTCGATGGTATGACCTCCACGCCGCACTTTTCGCAGACGATACCCCGGTGCTTCATGCGTTTGTACTTACCGCAATTACACTCATAATCCTTGGTTGGACCGAAGATCTTTGCGCAGAAAAGGCCATCACGCTCTGGTTTAAAGGTGCGATAATTTATCGTTTCCGGCTTTTTAACCTCGCCAAAGGAACGTTCCCTGATCTTCTCGGGAGAGGAGATGGAAATGCGTATGGCTGAAAAATGCAACGGATCTTTAGGTTTCTCGAAAAAACTGAAAAAATCTTCCAAAATTCATTCCTCCTTGTTTAGGAGCTGGCAAACACTCTGGGCTAAAGCCCTTTGAGCTATCACTATCGTTTCAACGCTTCCGGCATTTCCCTCTGGAGTCCAGACGGAAAATGCCGGAAACATCATTTCATTAGCCGGACGTTTCGGATAAAGTTATTGTGCTTATTCGTCATCAATCTCCAACAACTCGACATCGAGGCACAGTGACTGGAGTTCCTTGATGAGGACGTTAAAAGATTCAGGCAAACCCGGCTCAAGGGTGTGTTTCCCTTTTACAATCGCCTCGTACATGCGGGTTCTGCCTGCCACGTCATCTGACTTAACCGTGAGGAACTCCTGGAGCGCATAGGAAGCACCGTATGCCTCCATTGCCCAGACTTCCATCTCCCCAAGACGCTGACCACCGAATTGTGCCTTACCGCCAAGAGGCTGTTGTGTTACCAGACTATAGGGACCAATCGAGCGGGCATGGATCTTGTCATCAACAAGGTGATGCAGCTTGAGCACATACATTATCCCGACGGTAACCTTATGTTTAAACGGCACGCCGGTCCGTCCATCAAAAAGCGCAACCTGGCCTGACGAAGCAAAGCCGGCTTTTTCCATGAGTCCCCGTATCTTTTCCTCTGAAGCCCCTTCAAAAACGGAAGAAGCCATCGGGACCCCCCTCTGCAGCCTTTTCGCTACCGCACGGAGTTCGCTCTCTTCGAGAGTGCCCAGGAAAGTTGTCATTTCAGGGGATTCGTATACATCGGAAATAAAATCACGAAGCGAATCCGAAGCAGAACTTTTCGCGAGCATTTCCTCAATTTTCCAACCGATACCCTTTGCGGCCCAACCCAGATGGGTTTCAAGAATCTGACCTACATTCATACGTGAGGGAACACCCAGCGGGTTCAATACTATTTCAACAGGTCGACCGTCTTCCATGTAGGGCATATCTTCTTCAGGAAGGATCCGGGAGACGACACCCTTGTTACCGTGCCGGCCTGCCATCTTATCCCCAACCTGCAGTTTACGTTTGATGGCAATATACACCTTGACCATCTTGATAACGCCGGGAGGTAGATCATCGCCTCTTTTCAGCTTTTGAATTTTATCATCAAAAACAAAATTGATCAGTTCAACCTGCTGTGTGAGGGTTGCCAAAATCTGGGCAACCTTTTCCTCGACACCATCAGCCTCTTCAACGGAAATTTCATCCCAGCGATCGACAGGTACCGCGGCAAGTGCATCCTCGGTAATTTTCCGGCCTTTTTCGAGAAGAGTCTTTCCATCACGACCCTCGAGGGATACCGAAGATACTTTGTCGACCAGAAGTTTCTTCAGTTTTCGTTCCGCGGCAGCACGGATAATCGCTATCTCGTCTTTTTCATCTTTGCGAAGCTTTTCTTCTTCAGCTTTCTCGATGCTTTCGGTCCGGCTGTCCTTATCGGAACCTTTTCTTGAAAAGATCTTCGCGCCGATTACCGTACCTTCAACGCCAGGCGGTACACGCAAAGAGGTGTCACGGACATCGCCGGCTTTTTCACCGAAAATTGCCCGGAGAAGTTTTTCCTCGGGAGAAAGCTGTGTCTCACCCTTCGGGGTGATCTTGCCGACAAGGATATCGCCGGGTTTCACTTCAGCACCAATCCTGATGATGCCGGACTCGTCAAGATCCTTGAGAGCCTCATCGCCAAGATTCGGAATATCCGAGGTAATTTCTTCCTTACCCAGCTTGGTGTCACGAGCGACACATTCGAACTCTTCGATATGAATCGAGGTGTAACGGTCGTCTTTTACCAGCTTTTCAGAGATAAGAATCGAGTCCTCGAAATTGTAGCCGCCCCAGGGCATGAAGGCGACCAGAATATTCTGTCCGAGAGCCAACTCTCCCATTTCCGTGGATGGGCCATCCGCGATAATGTCACCGCGTTTCACATGGTCACCAACTTTGACGACTGGTTTCTGATTGATGCAGGTATTTTGATTTGAGCGAGAGAACTTGATCAGGTTATAAATATCAACCCCGGTTCCGGTCTCGTCATATTCCTCTTCGTCAATCTTCACAACTATACGTGAAGAATCGACTGATTCAACAACGCCCGTGTGACGAACGACAACGGAAACACCGGAATCGCGTG
>JAJZQA010000341.1 GCA_021810985.1 Deltaproteobacteria bacterium | reverse complement strand
TTCCTCCATACTATCGGCCTTTTTTGAGAGCCTGCCGGGTTGTCTCGTTGAGCTAGCTATGATTCCGTCTCAAGACTTTTGCTTGGGTCGATGATATTCTCAGCCGTTTTGCGGTTGACGTGGTGCGAAATCCCATCAGTGGCGAACAATAATCCAGGCCCCGATGATGAGAAGAACTGCTCCCAGTGACCGTTTCAGGTCAACCGGAGTTCCGCCGAATCCGAAGGCGCCGAGGTGGTCCAGGATGAGAGCAGTGATAAGCTGCGCCGCGATGGCGACGGCCATAGTCGCCGCTGTTCCGATTCGCGGAACAGCCAGGATTGTTGCGGTAACGAAGAAGGCGCCAAGCACCCCTCCCGTCCATTCCCACCAGGCTGTTTCGTTCAGACCACGTATGGTGGGTTTTCCCGAGATCAACAGCGTAACAGCAAGGGCAAAGGTGCCAACCGCGAACGAAATGCAGGCGCTTTCCAGAATACCCGACTTTTGAGCAAGCCGCGCATTGATCGAAGGCTGGAGAGCCACCGCGGTTCCGGCGCAAACCATGATGATGACCGGCAGAAGGTTGGACATGTACATTTCCTTTCAGGCTACAGTATAAGGCATCAGTGCAGATTCTTCAAAAGGGTCTCCTGGTCCTGAGCATGCCATTACTGGTAGACGACAAAAAAAGCAGACCCGCTGTGGGATCTGCTTTTTTTGTGCCTGTGGCTGCTTGGTGAAATTGAGATCTTTCAGGATGGCCGAAGTATCAGGTCGGAGGCGTTTCCCGCGGTCATTTGCGGGTACTTCATCATTTCGGCGAAGATCTCCTGTCTGAAACGCTTTCGTTTGATTTCATAGGCATCTGCCTGTGGGCCAACTCCGCAATAGAGTTTCTTCGCCCTCCGGAGATTTCCCTTTGCCATCTGGATCTTGGTGAGAAGTTCGCGAACTGCCGCTTCCGCGCACTTCTCGTCATTGACCATGTCGTCAGGGTTGTAGCCGTGACTCCGGGCTCTGCTCGGCATGAGTTGCCAGACACCCATGGCGCCACGGTAGGATACCGCTTGCGCGGACAACCCATGCGAACCGGTTTCCGCCAAAGCGATTTCGGCAAGATCCATCGGCATCAAGGGTGTGTCGAGCGTTTTCAGGTAACAGAGCACTCCCAGTCTGCGGGCTCTCTGGGGGGTAGTTCTTTTGGCAAATGCCGAAATAATTGCGGGAAGCTGTCTTCGTCGTTCTTCCAGGTTTGCACCCCGTTCAACAGCCTGACGGATTTCTTTGTCCAGATCGGAAACGTCCGGAATAACCGTTGACTGGGGTTGGCGAATCTGGCTCTGGTCGCATGATATGGCGCACAGCGCAACTGCTGCGATCAAAATAATAAGTTTCTTCATAAGTAAGAGTGGGGGCGGTTTTGTCGGATTTTTGCCGGACCAACGACTAGTTCGCTCGTTGTGGAATTTTCCTGATCTTCCGGCGGGGATCTCCTTTCAGTGGTTTTTCGCATAGGTGGCGGTCGGTGATTAGATGCAGAACAACGAACCTGGATTCTGTCCTGGATATTCGTATAGCGCGAGATTTATCGTGACGGCAATTGAGCTAGGCTGAAGGGGGTGATAAAAGTACTTGGGAGTGAAGCCGGTGCCCGGAGAGTGACTGGTCTAGTGTGCAGAACGGATATTTTCTGCTTGAGAATCCAGTTGCCTCTCGATGGTAAAAACTACCATTAAAGCTGCCGGTGCCTGTGAGAAAAACTCGCGATGGGTTATTTGAAAGTACTACACCTTACGCGATGCGCGGGAGGTTGTCAAGGAAGCCGGCTGAAAAAAATGACTCGTAAGCTCCATCTCTCCGAAAATACAGCGGAATTTTGCCGAGTGAAAAAGCGTGGGTATGAATGGTTAATGATGCATTGTCAGGGTCATCCAAATAGCCGACAGGGCAAAGATGAAATTCGCCGCCCAGGCCGCTACCAGAGGCGGCAGGACACCCGTGCCTCCCAAAGAGATGAGGATGGCGTTAATGACAAAATAGGCGAAGCCAATGCCTATGCTGAGTCCGATTCCCAGCGCAACTCCGCTGGACCGGCCACTGCGCAAAGAGAAAGGGATGCCGACAAAAGCCATTATCAGGCAGGCAAAGGGCATTGACACTTTGGAATACATCTGTGCCTGGTATCTTGTAGCATCATAGCCAGCTTTGCGGAGTTTTTCCGTGTAGCGTTTCAACTTGAAAAAACCCATGTCATCCGCGTTTTTGTCCCATACTTTGAGATCATTGACCTTCAACTGCAGTGGCACCGGAAGGAGCGAAATTTTTCTGGTTTCCGTGACCGTGCCGTTTGAAAAACTTTTCTCTACAACATTTTGCAGGGTCCAGGATTGGCCGTTCCAGACCCCTTCTTCCGCTTCCAATCTTTTGAGCGGCTGCATTCCTTCGGTTGTCTGCCAGAGCGTGATCCCTTTCAAAGTCCAGGTTGTCGGAACAAAGAGCCGTGCCTGGAGAATGTAATTTTTATCTCGGAACCAAATGTTGTTGAGACGGAAAAAGGTGCTCGGATTTTTCCCTTGGATCAAAACTTCATCGACATATTTCAGTTGCTGAGAGGTGGTCGGAATTATTGCTTCATTGGAGAAAAAGGTGAAGAGACTCAGGACGAAAGCAATAACGAGCAAAGGTTTCGCTATTCGCTTCAGGCTGATGCCGCAGCTTTGCATTGCGATAATTTCGCTTGAGCGTGAGAGGATACCAAGCGTCAAAAGGGTCGACATGAGAACGGCCAGCGGCATGATCTGATTGATAATTGCCGGTACCTTGTAGAGGAAATAAATCACAATGTAGTGCGTTTCACCCTGGGCGCGGGAGAAGCGCCTGAGTTTCTCGAGGAAATCGATAATAAGATAGATTGCCGTGAAGGAACTTACCGTCAATGCGAGAATCTTCAGATATATTGAGGTGATATAGCGGCTGAGTAGGGTCATCGAGGTTTACTCCACAGTGCATACCGGGCTTGCCCCCAGACGATGATTCTCTTCGGCAGGTCGAAAATGGTCATCCTTTGCTCAGCGGCGGTTTTTTTGAATAGATAGATTCCGAGGGAAATGA
>JAJZQA010000340.1 GCA_021810985.1 Deltaproteobacteria bacterium | reverse complement strand
TTACATCCCGCCCGGGGCCACGATCACCAGGGAATACGGGCAGCTTCCGCCTTTTATCTGCAATCCGGCACTATTCTGCCAGGTTTTTCTCAACATTATCAGAAATGCCCTGCAGGCACGGTCTGTAGGCCTGGAACTTTTAATCAAGACCGAATCCACCGCTGAAGAAACCTTTCTCATCTTCAGCGATAATGGCCCGGGAATTCCGGAGGAATTAGCGGCACGAATATT
Organism: Deltaproteobacteria bacterium; assembly: GCA_021810985.1. GTDB lineage: Bacteria > Desulfobacterota > Desulfuromonadia > Geobacterales > Geobacteraceae > RPRC01. The sequence goes on along the minus strand of JAJZQA010000340.1, from coordinate 2,866 downwards.
TGAGCCTTTTTTCACCACCAGGGAAATCGGCAGCGGTACCGGCCTGGGACTTACCGTGGCCTACGATATCGTCAAGGGTGCAGGTGGAACCATTGAGGTCACCCGCCCGAAAGCGGGAGGAACCATGTTCTCCATCGTTCTGCCATCAGGAAGGACCCCGTAATGTCAAAATATTCCTCACTATTCAGGAGTCCCTCCCGGCGTGACCGCGCGGAAAACGATGCCGGCGGCGGCAACAGTGACCCTGGCGCCCAGGAGTCCGGCTTCACCCTGTTGCTCGTTGATGACGAGATAGGGGTGCTCAATGCCCTGAGAAGGGTTTTCGCCGACGAAAACTACCGGATTCTCACCGCCTCCGCCGCCGCCGAAGCACTCGCTATTCTGGAAAAAGAACCGGTCCAGCTGATCGTCACCGATCACCGCATGCCGGCAATGTCCGGAGCCGAGTTCCTGCGGGAAGCTAAACTGAAATGGCCGGATATAATCAGGATCATGCTGACCGGTTTCGCCGATGTGCAGTCCATTATGGGTGCGGTAAAGGATGGCGCGGTTTTCAAGTTTATCACCAAGCCCTGGAACGACGAGGATTTGCGGCTCACCGTCAGCCTTGGACTACAGCAATATGTTCTGTTGCAGGAAAACCGGAAGCTGAAGGAGCTTGCTCGAAAACGGGAGTTGAAGGGCAAAGCCGGGGCGTTCCTCTTTGGTGAAAACAAAGAGATGCTCGGCTCGATCCTGGTAAGAGCCGGGATACTTCGGCAGGAGGAACTGGAACAGTCGCTGAAGGAGAGAAAATCCGACGAACACATCAGCGAAACCCTGATCCGGCTCGGCTATGCCACGGATTCTCTCATCGTCGGCACTTTGCAGAAACAGCTGAACATCGGCATTGTCGACCTGAAGGAACTTGTCATTCCACACAGCACTGCCCGTTTTCTGCCGCGGGAACTCTGTGAAAATAACCTGATGCTCCCGGTCAAACTCGATGGCCGGCAGTTGACACTGGCCATGGCCGACCCTTCGGACATCAACAAAATCGACAATATCGCCCTCATGACCGGTCTCAGAGTCATACCCTGCATCGCCTCGGCCGGCGAGATCCGCTCTCATCTGACAAATCTCCAGGCACGTCAGGAAGGGGCTGACGAGACGCTGGACGATTACTTCGAGATGGAGCCGTTGGATGAAATCGACATTATCATTGATGAGGAAGAAAAGGAGGTTGACGTTCAGGAACTGATCGGCTCGTCGGAAGTGCCGCCGATCATTCGCATCGTCAGCGCAATCATTTCGGAAGCCATCCGTCATCGCGCAAGCGACATCCACATCGAGCCGAAAACAAAGTATACCATGGTCCGTTACCGTCTTGACGGACTCCTCCACTGCAAGATAAAGACCCCCATCGATCTCCATCCGGCAATTATTTCCCGTATCAAGATCCTGGCGAAAATGGATATCTCCGAACGCAGGAAACCCCAGGATGGCAGGATTACCGTCAAGTCGGGAACCCGCATTGTCGACATCAGGGCTTCATCCATGCCGACCCTGAACGGCGAAAAAATAGTCATGCGCATTCTGGACAAGACCGCGGCCATTAAAACGCTGGATGAACTGGGCTTGCTGCAAACCGATCTGGAGCGAATCTCAGTTCTGGCAAAGAAACCCCAGGGGGTCATCATTACCACCGGCCCCACCGGCAGCGGCAAGACAACCATGCTCTACTCCATCCTCAATGCCATGCTGGAAGACACCAAGAACTTCGAGACCATCGAGGAACCGGTTGAATATTTTGTCGAGGATGCGAACCAGGTCTCGGTCAGGGACAAGATCGGCCTCTCCTTCGCGCAAGTGCTTCGCTCCACCTTGCGCCAGGACCCGGATGTGATCCTCGTAGGTGAGGTAAGAGACTACGAAACGGCTGATGTCGCTTTCAAGGCATCCCTGACCGGGCATATGGTCCTTACCACCCTCCATACGAACAGTTCCGTCGCCTCCATTACAAGACTTATTGACATGGGGATTAAACCCTATATTATTGCATCTGCTCTCGAAGCGGTCATGGCGCAACGCCTGGTCAGGAAGATCTGCGAGAACTGCAAGACCGAGACCGCACCGGATGAGGCAATCCTGCAACTATTGAGAATTCCTCCGGAAACTTTCGGAAAAACCACCTGGCACGGTAAAGGCTGCACTGCTTGCAATAATACCGGCTACAAAGGACGCATCGGCATTTTCGAACTCTTTGTCATGAATGATGACTTCAGGCATTTTATCAGCAGCAACTACAAAGAGAGCGAACTTTTCGACATGGCTCGCGCCAACGGTATGCGTATGCTGGTGGAAGACGGCATTGAAAAGGTCAGGAAGGGCCTGACAACTCTAGACGAATTAATCAGGGTTATCGGGCCTCAGACAAAGTTCGAACGCGGCTGCCTGTCCTGCGGGCGAATGATCGACGCAAAATTCCTTTTCTGTCCCTTCTGTGGTAAATTCAGACAGAATTATTGCCGCTCCTGCAAACTGCCTCTCGAGGAAGGCTGGCTCTCATGCCCGTTCTGTGGACAGGCAAAAATTCTGGAGGCGGTAGAATAACAAAGCACACAGCACTTCACGAGAGGGGCTCTTATGGAAAATCGTATTTTGCTGCTCGATGATGAGCCGAACATTCTTGCGGCACTCAAAAGGGTGCTCATGGATGAGCCGTATGAGATTCTGGATGCGGACTCCGGAGAAAAGGGCCTGGAAGTACTCCACGAAAAACCCTGCAAGGTGGTGATTTCCGATGAAAGAATGCCGGGCATGGGCGGTGCCGAGTTTCTCTCCAGGGTAAAGGATTTCTATCCTGAAACCGTGCGGATACTGCTCA
>JAJZQA010000339.1 GCA_021810985.1 Deltaproteobacteria bacterium | reverse complement strand
CAGTACCAGATTTCTGATCGCCGGCCAGCGCTTCTCCGGACAACTTCAACAGTACTCTTTTGTACCGCGGTCTGCTCATATTGTTAGCAACTCTCTCTCCCGTCAAGAAGGTGCCCCCTCTGGCGGTCTTCAGAATCCAGACAGACAAAATTCAAATATGAAAAGGCCGGAATCCGGAATAGGTACACTCAGGATTCCGGCCCACCAGGAATAACAGTAATTAAGGCCCAACTGCCGCGGCAACTTCAGCGGCAAAATCACTCTCTTTTTTCGCAAGACCTTCACCGAGCACAAAGCGAGCGAAACGGCGAATTGACATATTTTCCCCGATGGAGGAAATAGTCTCATTCAGGTACGTCTGAATGGTCTTGTCCGTATCTTTCACAAAGGTCTGCTCCATGAGACAGATTTCGGCATAGAACTTGGAAACCTGGCCTTCGACAATTTTTTCAATAATGTTGTCTGGCTTACCGGTTTCCTTGGCCTTGGCGCGATAAATTTCCTTTTCTCTTTCCAGGAGCTCGGCCGAGACCTCTTCACGTTTCACAAACTGGGGAGCTGCTGCAGCGATATGCATGGCAATATCTCTGACAAAATTCTGAAAGGCTTCGTTTTTGGCGACGAAATCAGTTTCGCAGTTTACTTCAACCAGCACACCGATCTTGCCACCGGCATGAATATAGGAACCAACAGTACCCTCGGTTGCAATACGGCCGGCTTTTTTAGATGCGGCAGCAAGGCCCTTCGTCCGCAGATAGTCAACAGCCTTCTCCTGATCACCACCGGTCTCGGCCAAGGCCTTTTTACAATCCATAAGACCGGCGCCGGTCACTTTTCGCAATTCGCTCACCTGTGCAGCTGTAATAGTCACGTGTATCCTCCTCCACGAGCACGGGAACCCCCGTTGCCGTGTAACTTTACGTATAAATATGTAGTGAATTCTTACCGAAATTACCCCGTTACCGAAAACTTCAGATCCGGACGGGGCTCGATGCCATTATTCCGCGGCGCTGTCGGCTGCTCCAGCTTCGACAGCAGAAGCCGCGGGAGCTTCGGCAACAACCTCGGCCTGAGACTCGCCTTCCGCATCAGTCTGCAAATCGATTTCCCTGGCCTGAACACCTTCAATAACCGCATCGGCAATTTTGCTGGAAAGAAGGCGCAGGGCCCGGATCGCATCGTCATTTCCCGGAATGATATAATCAATCGGATCGGGGTCACAGTTGGTATCAACAACCGCAACAACCGGGATACCCAATTTTTTTGCCTCAGAAACAGCGATCGTCTCATTTTTCGGATCAACAACGAAAATTGCGCCCGGCAGTTTGCTCATGCCCTTGATGCCGCCAAGCGATTTTTCGAGTTTCTGGCGCTGTTTCTCAAGACTGAGAATTTCTTTCTTGGTGTACCCTTCAATCGATCCGTCCGCAACCATCGCGTCGAGCCTCTTCAAACGATCGATACTCTGACGCACCGTAGCAAAGTTAGTCAGCATGCCGCCAAGCCAGCGCTGATTCACATAAAACATATTGCAGCGCTGTGCCTCTTCGGCAATGGAATCCTGAGCCTGTTTCTTGGTGCCGACAAAAAGAATGGTCTCGCCGGCCTGCGCGGTTTCTCTGATGAAATTATAGGAATTCTTGAACAGACGTACGGTTTTCTGCAGATCGATGATATAGATGCCATTTCTCGCCCCGAAAATGTACGGTTTCATCTTCGGATTCCAACGCTTGGTCTGGTGACCGAAATGGACACCCGCTTCCAACAACTCTTTCATGGTAATGTTTGACATGGTACTCTCCTTTGGTTTTCCCTCCGCACCCTCGAAACGTCCGGAATCCGCACCGGGCGGACACCACCGGAGACAAAGGGGGCGTGTGTAGTTAAATAGCAAATCTGTTTACCATAAAGGCCCATGATTTAGCAAGGAAATTTTATAAAGACCCGGCGGATAGCCCCCCCCCGTGGAAGCTCCTTCTCCAGCCGGTATCCCTGACGTGCCGCTCCGGCAACGGTTGCTATTTCAGCCCTGCTCATGTATCATGCCCGATGCCATGAAGAAAACCCTTTACCTGTATATTCTCAAGGAAATTACCGTTCCTTTCATCCTCGGTTTCGCTGTTTTTACCTTTGTCCTCCTCATGGGAAGGTTCATGAAGCTGGCAGACCTGGTCATCGCGAAAGGAGTTCCCGTTTCCGATGTGGGTCGGATGCTGCTCTACATGCTACCTTCTTTCTCTTTTATCACCATCCCCATGGCTTTTCTGCTGGCTTTACTGCTGGCATTCGGTCGACTCTCCGCGGATAATGAGATAACAGCGCTCAAATCGGGGGGCATCAGCCTCTACGGCATCCTCACCCCCGTGTTCTTTTTTGCCTTTCTTGCCTACCTTGCCACCTCGGTTATCACCGTCTATGCGCTCCCTTGGGGCAACACCGCCTTCAAGACACTTCTCTACAACGCCATAAATGTCAGGGTCAACATCAGCCTCAAGGATCAGGTCTTCAACGACGACTTCCCCGGTCTGGTCATCTACGTAGCTCGATACGATGAATCAAATCACCAGATCTCCGGCGTCCTTATCTATGACGAGAGAAATGCGAAAGAACCTTCGACCATTTTCGCTCAGCGGGGAATGATCATGACCGACCCGAAAAGAAAGGCGCTGCGGCTCCGCCTGATCGATGGCGGCATTCACCGGATGCAAGGCAACGCCTATTACCAGCTCATGGAATTCGACAGTTACGACCTCAGCGTCAGCTTCGACCAGAAATATAAGATTGTACCAACGGTCAATGAGCTGGACATGACGTTCACTGAACTGAGACACGCAATGACAATCCCCGGAGTTGCCCCAAACGTACTCCGGGATCTCCGGCTCGAGTTTCATCGCCGCCTGGCCTTCCCATTTGCTTGCTTTGTCTTTGCCCTTATTGGAGTTCCTCTCGGCCTCCAAAACAGACGCTCCGGCAAATCTTCCGGTTTTTCGCTCTGCCTGGCAGTTCTCCTGACCTACTATATTGTGCTTTCAATCGGCAAAAGTCTGGGCCAGAATGCTCTGGTTTCCCCGGCAATTGCCATGTGGATACCAAATCTGCTGT